>CANQBT010000009.1 GCA_947589405.1 uncultured Clostridia bacterium
CCTGCAAGACCTTCGACCTCCTCGGTAAAGCAGCCCTGATCGTTTACAAGCTGTATAAAGGGCAGGTCAAAGCGTCTGCCTACTCTGGCGTCGTCTTCACCAAAGGCAGGAGCAATATGAACTATACCTGTACCGTCTGTAAGAGTTACATAGTCGTCCTCTGTTACGAAGAAGGCTCTCTTATCGGGCTTAGCATAGGGGAAAAGCGGCTCGTAGTCCATACCCACCAGATCCTCGCCCTTGCAGGTCTCTATTACCTCATATTCCTTGACTATATCGTCAAGAAGGGCTTCAGCCATAATATATATACAGCCGTCGGCAGCCTTTACCTTAGAATAGTTCTCTCTCTTGTTTACGCAAAGGGCAGTATTTGAAGGCAGGGTCCATGGAGTAGTTGTCCATGCAAGAAAATATGTGTTGTCCTGACCTATTACCTTGAATCTTGCTATACATGATGTTTCCTTTACGTTCTTATAGCCCTGAGCTACCTCGTGTGATGAAAGAGCAGTACCGCAGCGTGGGCAGTAGGGAACGATCTTGTGACCCTTGTAGAGAAGTCCCTTTTCCCATATCTGCTTAAGCGCCCACCACTCTGACTCTATATAGTCGTTGTGATAGGTAACATAGGGATCGTCCATATCAGCCCAGAAGCCTACTCTGTCGCTCATTTCTCTCCAAAGGCTTTCGTATACGAATACGGAATCCTTACACTTCTTTATAAACGGCTCTACGCCATAGTCCTCTATCTGAGGCTTTCCGCTTATGCCAAGCTGCTTTTCTACCTCCAGCTCAACAGGCAAGCCATGTGTGTCCCAGCCTGCCTTTCTAAGCACCTTATAGCCCTTCATTGTCTTATAACGGGGAATAAGGTCCTTTATAACTCTTGTCAAAATGTGTCCTATATGGGGCTTGCCGTTTGCAGTAGGAGGACCGTCATAAAATGTGAATACGGGACAGTTCTCTCTTGCCTTTATGGACTGACCGAAAATATCCTTTTCTTTCCAGAAGCTTAAAATCTCTTTTTCTCTCTCAACGAAATTGAGATTTGTGCTCACCTTATCATACATTGGAAAAATTCTCCTTTCTGAATTAATAAAAAAGCTGCTGTGTCCTACAGGACGCAGCAGCGTGGTACCACCTGAATTGGTATATATAAATATACCCTCTCATTATCCCTTAACGCAGGAAACGTCACAGCCTACTTGCCATTGGCTTTCGGTGCGCCACAGTCAAAGTGATATTCACATAAATGCTCATCATCGGCTCTCACCCTTCCCGACTCTCTGTCGAATACGCATAAATGCTACTCTCTCTGCTATAGTGTTTAACAATCTCTATCATTATAATATCTTTTTATTGATTTGTAAAGGGCTAATTTTATTTTTTTATGCATACAGAGGGTACTTGGCTGTAATGGCAGCGACTCTTCTTGCAGCTTCTTCCTTATTTGCTTCATAGTCCTTTGCAACAAGAGTGATAATATCTGCTATTTCAGTCATATCCTCCTCAACCATTCCTCTTGTGGTGGCAGCGGGAGTTCCCAGTCTTATACCGCTTGTAACAGATGGTTTTTCGGGATCGAAGGGTATGGCGTTCTTATTGCACGTGATACCCACCTCGTCAAGTCTTGTTTCAAGCTCCTTGCCTGTGATACCCATAGGTCTCAGATCCACAAGCATAAGGTGATTGTCAGTACCGCCTGATACTATATTGAAGCCGTTTTCCATAAGTCTTTCGCTCAGTACCTTTGCATTGGCTACTATCTGCTTTGCATACTCCTTGAACTCAGGCTGAAGAGCCTCCTTGAAGCATACTGCCTTTGCAGCTATAATGTGCATAAGAGGACCGCCCTGTATGCCCGGGAATATAGCCTTGTCAATAAGCTTTGCATTTTCTTCTTTACAGAGTATCATACCGCCTCTTGGACCTCTTAATGTCTTGTGAGTGGTAGTCGTAACAAAGTCTGCATAAGGAACAGGACTTGGATGTAAGCCTGCGGCTACAAGGCCTGCGATATGAGCCATATCTACCATAAGATATGCGCCTACCTCCTTTGCTACCTGACTGAAAAATTCAAAATCTATTATTCTGGAATAAGCTGAAGCGCCTGCTATTATAAGCTTAGGCTTGCTTTCGTGAGCTATGCGTCTTACCTCGTCATAGTCTATAGTGCCTGTTTCCTCACTTACGCCATAGGGTACTATATTGTACTGCTTGCCGCTCATGTTTACAGGTGAGCCATGTGTAAGATGACCGCCGTGAGCCAGATTCATACCCATTACGGTATCGCCGGGCTTAAGTACCGCAAAGAATACTGCCATATTTGCCTGAGCGCCTGAATGAGGCTGTACATTGGCATGCTCTGCGCCAAAAAGCTCGCAGGCTCTGTCTCTTGCAAGGTTTTCTGCTATATCCACCTTGTCGCAGCCGCCGTAATATCTCTTTCCCGGATAGCCCTCTGCATACTTGTTTGTAAGAGGTGAACCCATAGCTGCCATAACAGCCTTTGAAACAAAGTTCTCAGATGCTATAAGCTCAATATTATTTCTCTGTCTGTTAAGCTCAGCGTCTATAGCTGCCGCTATTTCGGGATCGGTTTTTTTAATGCTTTCAAAATCGTACATTGTTATCCTCCTGTAGTAAATAGGTTAGAAAAATTAGGTTTATTTTAGTTTAATACAAATACACTCCGTTGTCAATGTGCTTCCTTCATTTTTTCCACAGCCTTATTAAGTTGCGTGTCATAGTCAATGTTGTATTGGGCTTCTGTCCCCGTCACAACGGGAAGCTCATAGTCCTGAGAAGCATCCACCTCTATATCAGGCGCAACGCCCTTGCCGTCTATACACACTCCCTTAGGGGTGTAATATCTGGCTGTAGTCAGCTTTACGGCGCTTCCGTCCGTAAGAGGGAATGTGGTCTGCACAACGCCCTTGCCATATGTATTTTTTCCTATTATGATGCCCTTGCCGGTATCCTTTACTGCGGCAGTCAGAAGCTCTGAAGCCGAAGCGCTGTTTTCGTTTACAAGCACGGCAAGAGGTATATCTATTTCATTTTTGTCAGACTTGAGATATTCTCTTTTTCCGTTTTTATCCTCAGTATAGGTTATAGTGCCTTCGGGTATTATCGCATCGGCTATTTTCGCTACTGTTTCAAGGAGACCTCCCGGATTGTCCCTTAGATCTATAATAAGCGAAGTCATGCCCTTATCCTTGAGCTTTTTATATTCTGCCATATATTGATCGTATGTAACGGATTCAAAACCGCTGAGCTTTATATAGCCTATGTTGCCGTCTATAAGAGCCGAAGCGACTGTCGGCTGGTCTATATCCTCTCTTGTTACCTCCACTTCGTAAGCAGAGTTGTCTGAAGCTCTTAAAAGCTTTAGCTTAACGGCTGTGCCTGCCTTTCCTCTCACCATATCCACAGCGTCGGCATAGTTGTCATAGTTCACCTTTGTACCCTCTACCTCTATAAGCTTATCTCCCGGACCTATGCCGGACTTTTCGGCAGGGGAGCCTTCGTATACAGTATTTATTATTATACTGTAATCGCTTGAGTCTATTGTCATAAGAGCGCCTATTCCCACATAGTTGCCTGTAGTCTTTATTTTGTAGTCCTCATAGTCCTCAGCGGAAATATAGGTGGAATACCTGTCTGTGGAATCATAGAGCATACCTAAGTATATTCCCTCAAACACCTTGCTTTCATCTATATCGCCTACATAGTTCTTATCCATAATGCCGTATATGGCCTTTGCCTTTGCTTCATAGCCCAGATCCTTTTTTATGTACGCTCTGTAGCCTGTGTAAATGGCATTAAGCGCCATAGCAAGGGCTGCCAATGTAAGCATGCCGTATAAAAAGCCTTTTTTAAACTCATTGTTCATATACATACACCGCCTCATTTAAAATTCTATGCGAAAATAAAAGCTATATAACTGTGTTTGCCCACTTTTTCTTCATGACTCTGGCTTCGCTGAATATAAGCTTGAAAAACTCCTCTGAATATACCATAGCATATGTTATATATATGGGAAGCCCCAGTATTTTAGAGCCAAGAAACGCCATAGGCACGCCTATGAGCCATACGCTTGCTGTATCGGTTATAAGACCGAAGAGAGTATCTCCGCCATTTCTGAGTATACCCACTATGTTTATGTAGTTAAGATTCTTAACGGTAAGTCCCACAGCAACGATATATACCATGTAAAGAGCATATTTCTGTCCCATCTCGTCTATGTCGAAAAAGCTTATTATAAAAGGCG
This sequence comes from uncultured Clostridia bacterium, assembly GCA_947589405.1. Taxonomy (GTDB): domain Bacteria; phylum Bacillota; class Clostridia; order Lachnospirales; family CAG-274; genus CANPXH01. The sequence continues at coordinate 4,271 of CANQBT010000009.1, forward strand.
CCAAAAGAGCAAGTATTATTCCTGAGATCACCGAAAATATAACTGTCAGCCCTGTGGATTTAAAGGCGTAGTCTATAGCTCTTTCATTATCTCCCGCACCTAACGTATTGCTTATTATGATACCGCAGGCAGCGCCTATGCCAAAGCCGGATACCACAAAGAGATTCTGCACAGAGCCTGCCACCTGTACGGCAGCCTGTGACTGAGTACCGCTGTATTTATAGGCTATGTTGTAAATAGTAGTGCCTAACGCCCATATAAATTCGTTGAAAAGCACGGGAGTTGCCACTATTGCATATTTGGACAAGAATTTTCTGTCCCATTTTACATAGTCGGATATTCTTGGCGCAAGCACAGGTATTTTTCTTATTACTATAAGTGTCAGCTGTACGGTGACCTCTATGAATCTAGCGCAGAGAGTACCTAAGGCGGCTCCTCTTACGCCCATATGCATACCGAATATGAATATAGAGTTGAAAACTATATTGGATAAAAGAGATAAAAGCGTTGTGAACATAGGCTGCTTTGCTTCGCCTATTGCCTTTAGAGAAGCGTTTACGGTCGTGGTAAAGGCAGTTATAAAATAGCTGAAGCCTATTATTTTCAAATAGCCCATTCCCAGCTCTATTACTTGGTTATCCCGAGAGTATATGTGCATAATGGTCTGCGGAAATACCCGTGTACCCATAAAAAATACGAATGCGGCAAGTTCGGATATAATAAGACCTATGCCAAGCACCTTTCTGACGCCCTTTATATCACCGCTTCCCCAGTACTGTCCCATAAATATGGAGGCGCCGCTTGAAACTCCAAAGCATATGAGCACAAAAAGAAAAAACACCTGATTGCTCAGACCTACAGCCGTAACGCTGGCAGCGCCAAGCTTGCCTGTCATGAACGTATCCATTATATTTATGAGGGAGTTGATAAGCTCATTAAGCATAATAGGTATGGCAAGACCTGTTATATTCCTAAGAAAAACCTTATCTCCGAATAATTTCTTCATTATTTTTCAAATTCTCCTTGCAATAAATATCATACTAGGATATGATAACATTATAAGGAAATATTTTCAACAGAATTAATGAAAAAATAATAAAAAAAGCGGAGGTGTAAATATGTTAGGCAACAAAACAGTATTTGTGACAGGCTCGTCCAGAGGAATAGGAAAGGCTGTTGCGGCTCTCTTTGCGGCAGAGGGCTACAACGTTGCGATAATGTGCAAAAGCTCTACAAGAGAGCTGGAGGCCACCTACAAGGAGCTTACTGCCTATACGCCGGATATACTGGCTCTTCAAGGAGATCTGTCCGACTATACGATAGCTTCCTCTGCCGTAAGCAAGATAATAAACAAATTCGGCGGTATAGACGTGCTTGTGAACAACGCAGGCATATCATATATAGGACTTTTCAACACCATGAAGCCTCAGAACTGGAAAAATATAATAGACAACAACCTTTACTCTGCCATAAACTGCACTCATCTTGTGCTTCAGGATATGATAAAGGAGCATAGGGGAAATATTATAAATATTTCATCTATGTGGGGACAGACAGGGGCTTCCTGCGAAGCGATATATTCTGCAACAAAGGGCGCTCTTAACGCCTTTACCCGCTCTCTGGCAAAGGAGCTTGCCCCAAGCAGGATAAGGGTAAACGCCATTGCCTGCGGCGTGATAGATACCAAAATGAACAGTCACCTTACAGTTGAGGAAAAATACGACCTTATGGAAAAGATACCTATGGGACGTTTCGGAACGCCTGAAGAGGTGGCAAAGCTTGTGCTTTTCTTAGCTGAAAAGGATAGCTCATACATGACCGGGCAGGTAATAAACCTTGACGGCGGTATGATATAAAGACTAAAAAAGCTTTCGCATTAATATCACGTGAGATATTAATGCGAAAGCTTTTTAATTTGCGATTTTTGCTGACGTATTTTATTTAAAAACTGTTTAGCATAATATCGACCCTTCCACCATGCTACGCATGGTCCCCCTCCCCCTGGATGCTTGGGCGAGCAGTAAAGCGTAAGCTTTACGACCAGCCTCGACGCCCTACGGGCTAGGGGAGGCTAGAGAGAGTAGGAGAAGAGTGCATTATCCAACACACCGACCCTTTTACTTACTGTTGCTGCCGTGATACCTGGATATATTCATAAGCACGCCCATAGAGCCAAGCATCATTACAAGCGACGTACCGCCGTAGCTTATAAAGGGAAGGGGTATTCCCGTATTGGGGATAGTGTTTGTAACAACGGCAATATTTATAATGACCTGAACGGCTATCATAGTTGTGATACCTGTTGCTATAAGCATAGAAAATGACTCTCTTGCCTGTCTTATGGCTATGTAAACGCCTCGCCATATAAGCACTATAAATATAGTTATGATAACGGCTGCGCCGAACCAGCCCAACTCCTCGCATATTATGGCAAATATAATATCATTGTGGGCTTCAGGCATGTAGCCAAGCTTCTGTCTGGACCCGCCTATTCCCAAGCCGAACATGCCTCCGCTGGCAATGGAGTAAAGTGACTGAAGCACCTGATAGCCCTTTTCGTTTGCCACAGTTTCAGGGTGGAGCCATGCCTGTACTCTATCGCTTCGCCATGAGCCGAATATCATAAATATGACAGCGGCAACCCCTAAAAGAGTAGGTGCAAAGAAATATCTGAGCTTAGGCGTATATACAAAAAGCATTACCATGCTTATGGCGCCCATTACAATGGCGGTACTAAGGTTTTCAAAGGCTACAAGAGCACAGGGTATACCCATTATCACAATATATTTTGCAAAGCTCTTCCACGAATCAAATATTTTGTTGTCTTTGGTAAGCAGAGTTGCCAATGTAAGTATAAGAACTATTTTGGCTATTTCCGAAGGCTGAAATTCAAAGCCTCCTATGCCAAGCCATCTCTTGGCGCCGTTGTGCTCTATTCCCAAAGGCGTAAGCACAAGCACAAGAAGAATGCATGAGAACAAATAGGAAGGACGCACGAACCTTTTAAGAAGCTCATGGGGAAATTTGCTGGCAATAAACATGGTTACAAAGCCGGCAGCCGAAAATACCAGCTCTTTTTTAAGATAGGTATACATATCGCCGTTTCCTCTGCCTGCCGTATAGTAGCTGGAGCTGAATACCATAACTATGCCAAAGCCTACAAGAAGTATAACGCAAAGAAGTATTATATAATCTATTTCTCCTATAAATATTCTTTTTTTCTTTTTAGGCTTCATCTCATACTGCATTGTGCCGTAGGATGAAGAATAATTACTGCGTTCCCGCTGTAATGAAGGAAGGTTGTACCTGTTGCTCATAATGCATCACCTATCACTTTAATCTCTTTACATAGTCCTTGAAAATTTCTCCCCTCTGCTCATAGGAATCAAACATATCCCAGCTGGCGCATGCAGGAGACAAAAGCACGCAATCTCCTTCTTTGGCATTTTCATAGCACATATCTATTGCCTCAGTAAAGGATTCCGCTATTTTATAGTTTGTAAAGCCTGCCTTTTCAAGAGCATCGGTTATCATAAACTTGACCGCTCCTATTACTGCCACAAACTTTACCCTATCTGCAAAAGACGCCACAAATTCACTATAGTCAGAGCCTTTGTCATAGCCGCCTGCAATAAGACATATAGGTCCCTTCATGGCTTCTACCGCCTTTATTGAAGCGTCCGGATTGGTGCCCTTTGAATCGTTGTAAAACTCTATACCGTTTATTGTGGTAACATACTCTATTCTATGCTCAACAGCCGTAAATTCCTTTAAAACTCTCCTTATAATATCCATAGGCACGCCAAATGCCGCTGCGCAGCCTATTGCCGCCATAGCATTTTCAACATTATGTCCGCCTAATATTTTAAGCTCATCTATATCCACAACCTTCTCATCATAGCCCAGAGTCCTTATATATATACTCTTTTCATCGGAATATATTCCTTCCACAAGCTCTGTATTCAATCCAAAGTATATGACCCTTGCCTTTGTTTTCTCAGCCATTGCCGCTGTTGCCTCGTCATTGTGGTTGAGTATGCAAAAGTCCTCCTCTGTCTGATTTTCAAATATTCTTTCCTTTGCTGCAATATAATTTTCAAGAGTGTGATGTCTGTTCATATGGTCGGGAGTAATGTTGAGCACAGCGCTTACCTTTGGCCTGAATGTCTTTATTGTTTCAAGCTGGAAGCTTGAAAGCTCCGCCACAACCGCTCCGTCCTCAGTAGTTTTTAAGACCTCTTCGGCAAAGGGAGTGCCTATATTGCCTACCACATAGGTATTTTCCCTATATGCCTTTATAATATCTCCCACAAGGGTAGTGGTGGTAGTCTTGCCGTTGGTGCCTGTAATGCCTATAACGGGAGATTTGCAATATCTCCATGCCAGCTCTATCTCTCCGATCACCTCTATCCCCTTTTCCTTTGCCTTATTTACAAAAGAAATATCGGTAGGCACGCCGGGACTCATTACAACCATATCCATATCCTCAACTATATCGTCGGGATTTGTGCCTAAATACAGCTCTATACCTTCTTTTTCAAGACCGTCAAGTGTCTTTCTGTCAAGCTTATCCTCAGTCTTGGCGTCCTGTATAATTACATCGGCGCCAAATTTCTTTAAAAGATGAGCCGCTGCAATACCGCTTCTTGCGATACCGCTTACAAGTACCTTTTTATCCTTCACATTCATGTTTTTCAAATTATTCACCCCTCATCTAAAAGAAATTCTTAGTTGCCATAAAGCCTATAAGACACATTACTGCCGTTACTATCCAGAAAAGCTGTACCACCTTTATACCGGGCATTCCGCTCAGTTCAAAGTGGTGATGTATAGGCGCCATTTTGAATATCCTCTTTCCGTGAGTAGCCTTGAAATATGCTACCTGTATAATAACGGAAAGACTTTCGCATACATATATAAGACCTACTATAACAAGTATCACAGGCATTTTTGTAATGACTGCAATGCTTGCCACAAAGCCGCCTAAAGCAAGAGAGCCTGTATCTCCCATAAATACCTTTGCCGGGTGGGAATTGAATACCAAAAAGCCCAGAAGAGAGCCTGTTACACCTCCGCATATCGGGACCAGGTCATAATGACCTGAGGCATTGGCGATAAACAGGAAAAATACCGTTACAAGAACAGTAACTCCGCTTGCAAGTCCGTCCAGTCCATCTGTAAGATTCACGCTGTTTACGGTACCTACCATTACAAAGAAAAGGAAGGGTGCATACAATATACCCAGATCTATGGTATATCCGTTTGTAAAGGGGATATATATGTCGGTACCCATATACCTCATTCTTATATATATATAGAAAAGTACCGTTACCACAAGCTGAAACACTATTTTCTGAAGAGGAGTAAGTCCCTCATTGTGTTTTTTAACCACCTTGATATAGTCGTCTATAAAGCCTACTATGCCATAGCACACCGTAATGGCAAGCACAACTGCGGCATCTGTATTGCCCCATATGAAAAACAGCGAAGCTGCAATAAGGCTTATAAGTATCATTACACCGCCCATAGTGGGAGTGCCTTGTTTTTTCATGTGGCTTTTGGGTCCCTCTTCCCTTATGGGCTGACCAAACTTCATTTTGTGAAGTATCGGTATTATAACAGGACATATTATCACATTTACGATAAACGCAATAAGCATTGCATATACTGCGCTCATAAGCTCATTGTTCATCATTTGTCACCTCTCAGCCTCTCTGTTGTCTTTTCAAAATGCATTCCCCTTGACGCTTTTACAAGAATAACTGCGCCCTTAGGTATTATTTCTTCCATCTCTTTGAAGAGAGTATCCTGACTCTCAAAATAATATACATTATCCTGTCTTACGCTCATGGCGCCTTCATACATATTTTTGGAAAGAGGACCTATGCATATTATAGTATTTATATTCTTTTCCGCCGCATATTTTCCTGTGTCATAGTGGAGCTTAGCTCCCATTTCTCCCAACTCAAGCATATCTCCCAGAATACAGCAGCTTATTCCGCTGCTTTCGGCTATTACGTCAATTCCCGCCTTTACGGACTGAGGATTGGCATTATATGTATCGTCAACTATAGTGTATTTTCCCGTTTTGATAATATCCATTCTCTTGCCTGTAGGCACAAAGTTCTCAATTCCGTTTTTTATCTCCTTTGGAGTAAGACCCAATTCAAAGGCAACGGCTGCTGCCGCAAGAGCATTGCCCACCATATGTCTGCCCGGTATTGGAATATTTACCTCAAATGAAATATCTCCTCTGTGTATGGTACAGCCTATTCCCTCAATGCCCTTTGAAATTATACTGTCTGCATATATATCAGCCTTGCCCTCTGTGCTGTAATAGCATATATTGCCATACTTGTCCTTAACCGTTATAAGCTTGTCATCATCTCCGTTAAGTACCTTCAGGCTGTCTTTTGCCATAGACTCGAATATCTCGCATTTAGCCTTGAGAATACCGTCTCTTGAGCCTAAATTCTCAATATGAGATACTCCCACATTTGTTATAACGGCTATGTCGGGAACGGCTATTGAAGTCAGATAGCTTATTTCATTAAAATGATTCATTCCCATTTCGATAACGGCGCACTCGGTATCCTCAGTCAGTCTGAAAAGAGTAAGGGGTACGCCTATATCATTGTTGAAATTTCCCTCTGTCTTAAGGGTATTGTATTTCTGTGAAAGCACAGAAGCTATCATATCCTTTGTTGTGGTCTTTCCCACGCTTCCCGTAACAGCTGCAAAGGGTATATGGAATTTTTTTCTGTAATGTCTTGCTATATCTCCCAGCGCAAGCCTTGTATTTTCTACTTTTATACACGGACAAGGGCATTTCATGTCCTTGCTTATAACAACAGCGGCTGCGCCTTTATTGACAACATCGGCTATAAAGTCATGACCGTCAAATTTTTCGCCTGACAGCGCTACAAAAAGACAACCCTCGTCTATTTTCCTGCTGTCTGTTGATATACTCGTTATTTCAATATTGCTTCCCTTTAAGCTGCCCTTTGCAGCGGCAGCTATTTCCTCTAAAGTCATTTTCATTTTAAATTTCTCCCAGAGCCTCTTCGGCAACCTCTGTGTCGTCAAAGTGTATTGTCTTATCCTTCAATATCTGATAGTCCTCATGACCCTTTCCCGCTATTATTACGCTGTCGCCCTTTTCGGCTATTGAAACAGCTCTTTTTATAGCTTCTCTTCTGTCTACTATCATCTCATACTTATCCGTAACAGGCTTTACGCCTTTTTCTATTTCCTTAAGTATTTCAGACGGCTCCTCTGAGCGTGGATTATCTGATGTAATTATGGCGTAATCACTTAGCCTTGCCGTTATTTCACCCATAATAGGTCTTTTTGTCCTATCTCTGTCACCGCCGCAGCCAAATACGGTTATTATCCTGTTTACCGTAAACTCCCTTACGCTGCTTATTATATTTTCAAGTCCGTCGGGAGTATGGGCATAGTCCACTATTACGTTAAAGCCCTTGTCGTTTTTGATATTCTGTATTCTTCCCGGAACGCCGTGTATATTGCCTATGCCCTCAACTATATCCTCTATGTCTATATCCATTGAAAGAGCTGTGCCTATGGCGCATAGAGCGTTATATACGCTGAACCTTCCCGGTACCATAAGTTCAAAGTCAGTATCCTTGCCTTTTATATTTACCGTAAAAAGCACCCTGTCCATTTTGTACTCTATATTTTTAGCCTGAAGATCGGAAGGCTTATCTATGCTGTATGTCATTATGTCACAGGTGGCATTTTCCATTATTTTATCCGCCCATGCATCGTCAATATTTATAACGCCCTTTTCACACATTCCGAAAAGTCTTGCCTTTGCCTGACAATAGTTTTCCATAGTCTTGTGGAAATCCAGATGGTCCTGTGTAAGATTTGTAAAAACGCCTACCTTGAACCTTATGCCGTCTGTCTTTTTGAGAGCAAGACCGTGTGAGGACACCTCCATAATGGCATCATCGCAGCCCTTGTCTGCCATAAGCTTTATAATGGAATTCAGCTCAAGAGTATCGGGAGTCGTGCTTGTGGTCATGTGTATATCCTGCTTTACACCGCCTATGGTTATTCCCACAGTTCCTATTACGCCTGATTTTTTACCGCAATGGTCAAGTATGGATTCTATAAAATAAGTAGAGCTGGTCTTTCCGTTTGTGCCGGTAACGCCTATCATATCAAGCCTTGTGCTGGGATCACCGTAAAAATTAGACGCCATTACGGCAAGAGCATCTCTTGCAGACACGGCTTGGAATACTGTCATATCCTCAGGACATTCGGTATCATGCTCTGTAATAACAGCCCTACAGCCCTGCTTGTAAGCAGACGGTATAAATTGATGAGCGTCTGTGCTGAAGCCTACCATAGCCACAAAGAGTATATTCTCCTTTGCCTTCCTTGAATCTATAACTATATCTTCTATCTCCGTATCAAGACTTCCCTGTACGAGAACGCCTTCTACATTTTTAAGTATTTCCTTCAGCTTCATTTATACCACCCTTTCCGAGCTTATTCCGTGTATACTATAACTTTGCTTCCTTGATTTATAACTGTGTTTTCGGGAGGGAACTGAGATATTACGCTATCACCCTTCCCTATTGTCTGTAGCTGTACGTTCTGCTTTGCCAGCTCCAATCTCAGATCCGATATTTTGCGGCCTGTATAATTGCCTGTAGTAACAGGCGCAACACCGTCTATTTTCAATTCCTCTTCCGTATAATGAGGTTCTATTTGAAGATAGGGAAGAGCATTTGAAAGCACTTCCTTCATAACGGGACCTGCGACCTGACCTCCGTAATACACGCCCTTAGGCTCATCTACAAGCACAAGAGCTATTACCTTAGGGTCGTTTGCAGGTGCAAAGGCGCAAAAGCTGGCTATGTACTTTCCTGACTTTCTTGGTAGCTTTTCGCTTGTGGCAGTCTTTCCGCCTATTCTGTAGCCCGGTATATAAGTCTTGTTGCCCGTTCCAACAGATACGACGCTTTCAAGTATCGCCTTCATTCTCTCAGAGGTCTGAGGAGATATGGGAGCGCCTCCGTCATTGTATTTAAATGTACCTGCATTGTTTCCGTTGCTGTCCCTGAGCTCTATTGCAAAGTGAGGCGTCACAAGTCTGCCGCCGTTTACGGCAGAGGATATTGCCCTTATAAGCTGTAGGGGAGTTATCTGAAAGCTCTGTCCGAAGCTCATTGTGGCAAGCTCCACAGGACCCATTTTTTCCTTCTTATGCATTATGCCTACGGCTTCTCCGGGAAGATCTATACCTGTCTTTTTGTCAAAGCCGAATTTAAGCATGTATTCATAGAATTTATCTGTTCCAAGCCTTGCGGCAACGTCCATAAATACAGGATTGCAGCTGTTCTGCACACCTTGTACGAATGTTTCGCTGCCATGACTTCTGGGACTTCTCCAGCATTTTATATATCTTCCCCCTACGGTCCTTCCTCCGTTGCAGCTAAAGCTGTCGTTTTCTGTAACGACGCCTTCCTCAAGACCTGCCGAAGAGGTGATCACCTTAAATGTAGATCCGGGCTCATAGGTGTCGTTTATACAAAAGTTTCTCCACATCTGATTAAGCGCCTTGTCCTTATCCTTTTGGGACATGGCGTTCCAGCTTGCCCTAAGGGCTTCATCATTTATTATGAAGGGCTCGTTAAGGTCAAAGTCCGGCTTGCTTGCCATAGCAAGTATTTCGCCGTTCTGAGGATCCATCATAATGACAGAACCTCTCTTTGCATTTTTTGCCTTTACTGCCTTTTCGATCGTCTGCTCGGCATACTGCTGTAAATTAACATCTATACTGGTAACAAGGTCATATCCTGCGTCAGGCGGCACTCTGTCCTGTTCGCTGTTTTCAAGCTCTATGCCTCTGCCGTCTGTCTGCGTCAGTATTTTTCCCTTTTTACCCTTCAAATAATCATCATATTTTGATTCAAGACCTATTATTCCCTGATTATCCTTGCCCACAAAGCCTATTACATGAGATGCAAGGCTGTTGTAGGGATATATTCTCTCTATGTCCTCATCTACCATAACGCCCTTAAGCTTAAGAGCCGATATTTCCTCAGCCTTTTCTTTAGGGACCTTTGTTTTGATACGCATAAGAGCAACTCTCTTGTTTATCTTTTGAAGCACATCGTCATAGTCCAGCTCCAGCTTATCGGAAAGTATCCGTGCTACATTTTCAGGCTCCTCTACTTGGGCGTGAATGACGCTTACGGAAGCCACCGTTGTTGAGGAGGCAAGAGGTATGCCGTTTCTATCCAGTATATCTCCTCTCTCAGGCGCTATGAGTCTGTCCCTTGTCTGCTGCTCAAATGCCGCCTTCTGAAGCTGCGGCGCCATAAACATCTGTATATAGAATATACGTGCAATAAGCCCTGTCAGAACAAGCTCGCACACAACAAGGCAAAACACAAGATGTCTTTTGGCATATAAGGGTATTCTTTTCACTTAAACCATCTCCAAATCTGCAAAAAAAGATATTGCAGCAGAATGTCCACTACAATATCTTATTTTTACAATGGTTTAAGTATACCTTAAAAATAATTACCTTGCTCTTATTTTTACGGTAAGACCACTCTCCACCTTTACACCTGCCGACGGCATCTGGATATATACGACCGTATCCGACTTCTTATCCTCAGAGCTGTCATTTCTATCTCGTGTATCGGTGCTTTCCTCAGTATCCTCCTTATCGTCGCCATTTGCTGTCAAGCCCTTCCTTGTGGCTTCCTTCTTTTCTTCCGTTTCCACCTCCGTTACATCTTCGGCTTTGGGAATATCCATATCCTCGTCATCAGAGCCTTTTTCCTCGCTGACATCTGCTTCAAAGCCCGATGACTCCAGCATTCTTATGGCGTCCTCAGTACTCAGTCCCGTTACATTGGGCACAGGCACCAATGTTTTCTTGCCCTTATCCGAAATATTCAAAAGTATCTTGGCAGGCTTCTGTTCAAGCTTTGTTCCTCCTGCCGGAGACTGCTTTGTTACCGTATCTCCCGAGCCTATTATTTCAAAGTCTATACCAAGTCCTATAAGCTCGCTTACTGTTGATTTAAGACCGGAATTTGTATAATCCTTTACAGTATATGATGTGTCGTTTGCAGCAGCAGTCGTTTCACCCTCCTCAGTATCGGGAGGTATTGCCTCGTATTCTATTATCTTTTCAAATAATTCCTTTATAATAGGAACAGGTGACGCTGCACCGCCTGCATCGCTGTAGCCGGCAGGCTTATGCATAGTGGTGGCAACAAGTATATCGGGATTGTCCACATTATGGTATGCTATAAAGCTCAGATTGTACTTCTGAGCGCTTCTGGGTGACTGCTGAGCGGTACCTGTCTTTCCACCGAAGCGATAGCCCGTAATAACGGCTTTCTTACCTGTACCCTCTGTAAATACGCTTTCCATAGCGCCTCTTACCCAGTCTGAGGTCTCCTTTGAAATGACCTCTCTTACCACCTGAGGTTTGTTTTCTTCTATTATATTTCCGTCATTGTCAAGTATCTGTGCCATAATATATGGCTTCATAAGCTTTCCGCCGTTTATTACGGCTGCAAAGGCGTCTACGATCTGTATAGTGGTACAGTTGAAGCCCTGACCAAATGAGCTTGTAGCCATTTCTACAGAATGCAGATCATCTAAAGTATATATAAGAGGAGGTCCTGCCGCTACCTCGCCGGGAAGGTCAATGCCTGTTTTTTCGCCAAAGCCAAAGTCATGCTGATACTTAAGATATATCTCGGGTGACATCTTGGCATTAATGTCCATCATACCTACGTTACAGGACTGAGCCAGTATCCCCCTTACGTCCAAAGTGCCGTGACCTGACGTATTATGACAGGGTATTTCTTCGTTGGCAACTCTTTTGTAACCGCCGCATACAAAGCTGTCGGTAGGCTTTATTATTCCTTCCTCAAGAGCCATTGCCACAACTATAGGCTTGTAAATAGAGCCGGGCTCATAGGTCTCTGAAACCATAAAGTTTTTCCATGCTCTGTTCTTTTCGGCTGTCTGTTCCTCTTCTGTAAGAGCGTCAAACTCCTCCTGTTTTTCCTTACTGTCATAATCGGTAAGCTCAGTAGGATCATTGGGGTCAAAGGAAGGATACTGCGCCATAGCATATATTTCCCCTGTGTTGGGATTCATTATCATAGTTGCGCAATATTCAGGCTCATAGGCGTCATAGGCTTCCTTGCTCACCTGATCCGCAAATTTCTGAAGATTTACGTCAAGGGTCGTCACTACCTTATTTCCTTTTATAGGGGATTCCCTTTGAGTAACGATAGTGCCGTCTGACTCATATGTTCTGAATGTCCTTCCGGGAACTCCCAGCATCTCGCTGTTGTAATAGCTTTCAAGTCCCCACGTGGTATTGAAGCCTATTACCTGTGCGGCAAGTGTGCCTAAGGGATAGCTTCTCTTAGTGTCCTGCTCGCCGTAAAGCCAGTTGTAGCCCAGATCGTTTATCTGCTTGCCCTTGTCGTAATCTACCTTCTTTTCAACTACAAGATAATGGGTATCTCTTACAAGCGAACCGTCGGGATTCGTAGCCATATAGCCGTTAAGTGTCTCCATAGGTATGCCAAGTATTTTATTAAGGCTGTCAAGAGTATCCTTCATTGGGAATTTCTGATCCTCAATATCTCTGTCGGCATTTTTCTTCTGCTGTTTGGCGTCCTCCTCTGCCAAAAGCCTTACGTCAAGTATTATATTGTACACAGTTTCGCCGACTGCAAGATTTTCTCCGTTTCTGTCAACTATATCTCCTCTGTTGGGGCTTACGACCTTATCCTGTACCTTATTCATCTGATTGGTGATAGCGGCTGTTTCCCACTTGGAGCCGTTTGCCTTTATTCTGTACACACGAAAATAGCCTACATAGCAAAGTGTAAGCACACAAACTATCAACAGGAGCAAAAGTCTCCCCGTACGCACATTTACATTAATGCCCCTGAAAACAGGGGCATTTTTTGAAACGCTCTTATTTTGTCGGTTTTGTTTATTAGCCATTCAAATCAATCCTTAAACCAGCTCTTTACATAGTCAATAAAGCTCTGCTCTTCAGGCTGAGCCTTTGTATCATACTGCACCGTATAGCTTTCCTTAGGAACATTTATCTTCATAAGCTGGTATTCCGCAGGCTTCTGCATACCCAGCTTTATTGCTTCCTGTTCTATATACTTAAGGTCCAGATTATCTTCTATTGAAGTCCTCAGGTATTCGTTATCCTCCTGAATGGATTCCAGCTGCGCCTTCATAGCTGCAATAGTATCTCTGCGGCTGCTGTTGGAAGCATATGTACACAGAAGAGAAAGCGTAAATATAAATAAAATAGCGATAGTGGCATATGTCTTTGGAAGGCTCAACTGTATACTCTCCTTTTTGCGCTGTCTTGTATGCACAGCCTTTTTTCTGTTGATCTGTTCATATGAACGATAAGAGTAATCATGAGCAACAGATGTATTGTTATAGCTTGAATAACCATAGCCCCTTTGCATATTTCGGCTGCCGTTATAGGCTCCGTGTCTGCCTGTGCCGTAGTAGCTTCTGTAGCTATTCCTGTTGTATGAGATATTCCTTGTATTATATGCTCCCCGCTCATATCTGCCCGTTCTGTTATAGGGCCTTCTGTAATTATCTGCTGTTTTCACTTTATCCCATACCTTTCTTTCGGCTGCCGACGGCTCAGACTCTTTCTGCGATCCTCAGCTTTGCACTTCTGGCTCTGTGATTTTGCTCAAGCTCTTTATCCTTAGGGATAATGGGCTTTCCCGTTATCACTTTCAGTCTTGGCTTTTTCCCACATACGCATATGGGAAAATCTCTCGGACATGTGCAGGGATCCGCAATTTTTCTGAATGTATTTTTTACTATTCTGTCCTCAAGGGAGTGAAAAGTAATGATACATATCCTGCCGCCTTGCTTCAAAAGGTCCGCCATAGTGTCTATGGTCTCCTCCAGAATTCCCAATTCATTGTTTACTTCTATCCTTATTGCCTGAAATGTTCTCTTTGCAGGGTGAGGGCCATCGGCTCTTGCGCCCTTTGGTATTGCCTTTTTTATTACCGAAACAAGCTCATATGTTGTTTCGATAGGCTTTTTTTCTCTTTCCTTTATAATAAACTCCGCTATTCTTGCAGCCCATCTTTCCTCTCCGTATTCTCTTATTATGCCTGCAAGCTTGTCCCGAGAATACTCATTGACCACCACGTAAGCAGACAGAGGAGAACGAATGTCCATCCGCATATCAAGAGGGGCATCGCAGTTGTAGGAGAAACCTCTGTCTGCTTCATCTAATTGGTGGGAGGATACACCGATATCGAGTAAAAATCCGTTAAAACTGTTTTGGCCAAGACCAAAACCTTCTGCTATATTTTTAATATTTGAGAAATTGTCATGAACATATTTAATATTTGTAAATTCCTTAAGTCTTTCACTTGCTGCATTTATGGCGTTTATATCCTGATCTATACCTATTAATGTGCCTGTTGTGAGCCTTTTGGCTATTTCTGAGGAATGACCGCCGCCGCCAAGCGTACAGTCGGCATATATACCGTCAGGCACGATATTGAGCCCTTCAATGCTTTCATTAAGAAGAACAGATACATGTTCAAACTTCATATTCTCAAATCCTTATATGCTTTTCTAAATACCGTACTCCTCAAGGCCTTCAAAGTCCGCCTCATCGAAGTCACATTCGGAATTGTATCTGATCCATCTTTCCTTATCCCATATCTCGACCTTATTGCCGTTTCCTATGCTTACTATTTCCTTAGTAATACCTGCATAATCTCTGAGGGGCAGGGGGATCATTATCCTTCCGTTGCTGTCTGGAATACATTCGCCTGCGCCTGCAAGCTTGAAGCGTCTGTAATCTCTGGCTGATTTTTTAGTGGTTGGCAGTTTATTCAGCTTATCTACTATTTCATTCCAAAGCTCAGGCTTGTATACGCCAAGACAGCCGTCCTGCTCTTTGGCAATATAAAAGCTTTCCCCCAGCTCCTCACGGAACTTGGCGGGAATAATAGCCCTTCCCTTTGAATCGATACTGTGTTCATATTCGCCGATAAACATAAAAATCACCGCTTTCAGCATTGGCGCAGCAGTAATGCTGATATAATCCGTTGTGTGTCATGTGTACGGATATGTCCCGAAAAACCACAATCAAACCATATTCATCCACCAAAAACCATTTTCAACCACTTTCATACACTATGATATAACATTTCGGTTGAAAATACAAGTAAAATTTTTAATAAAAATCAGCAAATTCTTATAATTATCGGTAAATAAGACTTTTTTATCAAAAGGGATAAAAAAATCCTATATATAGTATATCACACTTTTCTCATACTAAATATAGTAAATTTCATATTTTTTCATATTTTTTTATATTTACCTTATTTTTATTATCCGTCTATAAAAACATATAAAAATTACACAAAAAATGGCTTGTTTCGACAAGCCATATTATTACATATATATAACAATTGTTGCAAATATATTATTTTTATATGTCATTTTTTAATTGATTAGCAATTTCTTACAATAATTATGAATTTTTTTTGACGAAATTATCAGAAAAAAATTTTTTAATAGCTTTTTTTGTCGCTTTTATACAAAACAAGCATTTTCAGCTGCCGCAGAGTACATTTCTTAACTCCTTCAGAAGAGCCTCCGCCGCCGGTGTGAATATATTATATTTTTTCCATATAAGATACATTTTGGTTTCAAGTCTTGGATAAAGAGGTCTGAATATTATCCCGCTTTCCACGCTTGTGTCCACAAGATGCTCAAATGTAAGAGCAAGTCCAAGTCCCTCCCTTACAAACACAGCGGCATTGTTGGAAAGATTAAATGTAGCAAGGAGCTTAAGCTTGTCTGTTATATTGCTTCCCCATCTCGGCAGATCCGCAGCTACGGACTGCCTTGACGTAAATATGGTATAGGGCAGCAGATCTTCGGCATTTATATTCTCCTTTTCTGCAAGAGGATGATCTCTTGGCATTATGACTCCCCACAGATCGTTTTCGGGGACCTCTATATAATTGTACTTTGACAGATCCGGCGGCTCTACTATAAAGGCAAAGTCATACAGACCATTCATAAGCTTTTCGCTTACCTGTTCCGTATCTCCGCTGACAATATTATAGCGTATGAGAGGATACTGCGCACTCAGTCTTTTAACGGCACGAGCCAGATATTTGACAAGGCAGGACTCTGCGCACCCTATATGCACATCTCCCTTTACGGTATCGCCTAACGTACTGAATTCATCTTTTATCTTGTCCGCCATTTCAATAAGATCCTCAGTCCTCCTTCTCAGAAGCATTCCCTCGTCCGTAAGATGTATGCTGTAGCTGCTTCTTGTAAAAAGCTGCTGACCCAGCTCCTCCTCCAGCTCCTTCATGGCTCGGGACAGCGTAGGCTGGGAAACATGGAGTCTTTTGGCTGCTCTTGACATATTTTCCTCTCTTGCAATTTCCAGAAAATACCTTAAAGTCCTTATTTCCATAGTATCACCTCAGCTTTATTATAGCTTTGTCAGTTATTCGTGTCAAGAATAATAGGATATTAGTTATAAGTATTTTGTAGAATATCCTTTAAATGTTATAATAAAATAAAAAAGAAAGGACGATGAATATGTTAAAAATGACCGATGAATGGGATAAGGTGTTTCCGAAAAGTGAAAAGGTGAACCACAGAAAAGTTACATTCCATAACAGATACGGCATTACTCTTGCTGCGGATATGTATGAGCCAAAAAATGCAGAAGGCAAGCTTCCTGCCATAGCCGTATGCGGTCCCTTTGGCGCTGTAAAGGAACAGTCCTCCGGGCTATATGCTCAGACAATGGCAGAGAGAGGTTTTATCACTATTGCCTTTGATCCTTCCTTTACTGGAGAAAGCGGCGGTGAACCACGCTATGTAGCGTCACCTGATATAAATACAGAGGATTTCTGCGCAGCTGTGGACTTTTTAAGCACTCAGGATAATGTGGATCCCGAAAGAATAGGTATCATAGGAATATGCGGCTGGGGCGGTATGGCTATAAATGCAGCGGCTATGGATACACGCATAAAGGCAACAGTAGCTTCAACAATGTATGACATGAGCCGAGTAAATGCCAGAGGCTATTTCGATTCTATGGACGCAGACGCTCGCTATGAGCAGAAAAAGGCTCTCAATGCCCAAAGAACAGCCGATTACAAAAGCAATACCTATCAGAGAGCAGGAGGCGTTGCAGACCCTCTGCCTGAGGACGCACCCTTCTTTGTAAAGGATTACTATGACTATTACAAAACAGACAGAGGTTATCACAAGCGTTCTCTTAACTCAAATGACGGCTGGAATACCACATCTTCTCTTTCATTTATGAATATGCCTATACTCAGCTACAGCGACGAAATAAGAAGCGCAGTACTGCTTATACACGGTGAAAAAGCTCACTCCTGTTATTTCAGCAAAGATGCCTTCAAAAAGCTTAAGGGAGATAACAAGGAACTGTATATCATACCCAACGCTGTCCATACGGATCTGTATGACAGAATGGATATTATACCCTTTGACAAGCTTACGGAATTTTTCAACACATATCTTGCATAACGCCATAACGATAATATCCCCTTAAAGCAGTCTGAAAAGCCGCTTTAAGGGGATATTGTGTTCTTGTATATTTAAATTTATCAGAAAATAGGAACTACAGCGCCCTCATATTTGGTTTCCATAAATTCCCTTATCTCATCGCTCTGTAAAACCTCTGCAAGAGCCTTTACAGCTTCATTGTTCTCATTGCCTTCCTTTACTACAAGTACGTTTGCATAGGTCTGAGCAGCCTCTGACTCCTTATCCTCTACCGCTACGGCGTCGCTTACCTTAAGACCTGCTTCTATAGCATAGTTGCCGTTTATGACAGCCATATCCACATCGGCAAGTGCTCTTGCTATCTGAGCAGCTTCCATTTCCTGAATATTTATGTTCTTAGGATTGTCAGCTATATCAAGCTTAGTTGCAGTAAAGCCTGCGTCTTCCTTAAGAGTAATAAGACCCTGTGCTTCAAGAAGCATCAAAGCTCTGGCTTCATTTGTACCGTCGTTTGGAACAGCTATAGTCGCACCGTCTGCAAGCTCGTCAAGAGAAGCTGTCTTGCCTGCATATAAGCCAAATGGCTCATAGTGTATAGCGGCTACGGATACAAGGTGTGTGCCGTTTTCATTGTTGAAATCCTCAAGATATGGACCATGCTGGAAATAGTTGGCGTCTATCTCGCCGCTTTCCGTTGCTGTGTTGGGAAGAATATAATCGTTAAATTCCTTTATCTGAAGGTCGATATTCTTCTCTTCAAGCAATGGCTTTGCAGCCTCAAGTATCTCTGCATGAGGTGCGGGAGATGCGCCTACGGTAATAACCGTTTTCTCACCGCCTGCTTCGGCAGTATCGGCATCGCTGCCACCGCCGCAGCCTGTAAGAAGCGCAGCTGAAAGCACTACTGTACCTAAAATTGTTAAAAACTTTTTCATTGTTATCGTCTCCTTTTTTTATATAATAAATTTTAATTTATTCTCTTATCTGTCTTTCTTGTGATCCTCATGCCTATCTCCTGGAAAAGCTGTACCACGACCACAAGAAGTACAACTGTCACCATCATAATATCCGTCTGGTATCTGTAATAGCCGTAATTAATGGCTATTGAGCCAAGACCGCCGCCGCCTACAAAGCCTGCCATTGTGGAATATCCCAGTATAGTGGTAACGGCTATCGTGCTTCCCACTATAAGAGAGGGCTTTGCCTCAGGTATAAGCACCTTGAATATTATCTGTATGGGCGAAGCGCCTGCCGACTGAGCCGCTTCTATCACTCCCGGATCCACCTCTTTTATAGAGGACTCCACCATTCTTGCCACAAAGGGTCCTGCCGCTGCCGTAAGCGGTACTATAGTTGCAGTAGAGCCTATGGAGGTACCTACTATGAACCTTGTGACAGGGATTATGGCAACAAGGAGTATTATAAAAGGTATGGACCTTATAATATTGACTATTACTCCCAGCACTATATTCACCGCCTTGTTGGGACATATGCCCTCCTTGTCGGTAATATTGAGTATTATGCCTATGGGAAGCCCTATGACATAGGCAATAAATGTAGATACCAAAGTCATATAAAGAGTTTCGCCTGTTCCTTTTATAAGCAGATCTGCAAGTTCAGTAATTTCCATTACATCTCCTCCTTATACTTTATGCCTATTCTCTCAAAGTAACCGCTTACCTTATCTACCGAATCCACAGGTATCTGTATTATCATCTCTCCTGCGGCAACGCCGTTTACGTCCTTTGTATTGGCATACATTATATTGGCGGGTACCCTACACTCCATAATAAGATTTGCAATAACGGGTTCATAAGAGGAAAGCCCGTCAAATATTATTCTCATTGTGCTATAGTTTTCAAGAGAATGGACAATGTTCTGCGGTATAATAAGCTGCTTTGCCATATCGGACTTGGGATTTGCAAATATATCCTTTACGCTGCCTACCTCAACTATGCGGCTTTTGTCTATGACTGCGACCTTGTTGCATATCTGCTCTATAACGCTCATTTCATGAGTGATTATTATTACGGTAACGCCCATTGTTTCATTTATTTCCTTAAGAAGAGCCAGTATGCTCCTTGTGGTATTGGGATCCAGAGCCGATGTGGCTTCGTCACAGAGAAGCACCTTTGGATTTGTAGACAAAGCTCTTGCTATGGCGACTCTTTGCTTCTGACCGCCTGAAAGCTGAGAAGGATAGGACTTTTCCCTGTCCTCAAGCTCTACTATTTTAAGAAGCTCTCTTGCTCTTTTTTCGGCGTCCTTCTTATTTACTCCTGCTATTTCAAGGGGAAAGCATACATTTTTTATAGCTGTTCTCTGCTCAAGCAGGTTGAAGCTTTGGAATATCATGCCCATAGACTGCCTTGCCTTTAAAAGCTCCTTATGAGTAAGGCTTTTAAGGTCTTTACCCTCAAAGTACACAGTACCCTCTGTAGGTATTTCAAGGAAATTGATACACCTTACAAGAGTGGACTTGCCTGCTCCGCTTAAGCCTATTATGCCGAAAATATCTCCCTGCTCAATACTTAGGTCTATATTTTTAAGAGCATGTACATCGCCGTTGGCAGTATGGAAGGTCTTGCTAAGATCATTGATTTTTACTAAAGGCATATATATTCCTCCTTCCAATATAAGCAACTTTTCATATTGGATTACTATGATTAAACCACATCTTCAAAAATTTGTCAAGCATTATGTTAAAAAATCCCGACAAAAAGCCGGGATTTCAAGCTTCTTTATTCCATAGAGCTTTTAAGAGCGTCCTTAAAAGCCTTAAGCTCTTCTGTCTGTGACCTCAATACAACAGATTTTATTGAGAATGACTTGTCAAGCAAAGTAATATTCTTCATTGCTTCAAGCTCCTTAGCCATCTGCTTTGACGCAACAGGCGCCCATGTGCCGTTATCCATAAGCGCAACTGTCCTATTCTGTACGTTAAGAGCCTTCATATCATTTATAAAGCTTTCCATAACAGGATATATACCGCCGTTATAGGTAGGAGAAGCCAGCACTATATGGCTTACTCTGAATGTTTCTGCTATAAGCTCTGAAACATCGGTGCCGGATACGTCATATACCCTTACGCTGACACCGTCCTCAGCAAGCATACATGCAAGAGCATTTGCCATATTCTCTGTATTGCCATACATAGAAGCATAGGCTATCATAACAGCCTTGTCCTCAGGCTCGTAGGCGCTCCACTTGTTGTACTTGTCCAATATATAGTCCGGATCCTTGCGCCATACGGGGCCATGAAGAGGAGCCAGCATTTTAATGTCAAGAGCGGCGGCCTTCTTTAAAAGAGCCTGTACCTGAGCGCCATACTTTCCTACTATATTTGTATAGTATCTTCTTGCATCGTCAAGCCAATCTCTGTCAAAATTCACTTCATCGGCAAATATAATGCCGTCAAGAGCGCCAAATGTGCCAAAGGCGTCTGCTGAGAAAAGAATACCCGTACTTTCATCATAGGTGACCATTGTTTCAGGCCAATGTACCATAGGCGCCATTACAAAGCGAAGGGTATGAGTGCCTGTGCTTACGGTATCTCCTTCTTTTACAACTATCTTTTCATACTTCATATCCTCAAAGAACTGGTCTATCATTCCAAAGGTCTTTGCATTGCCTATAAGCTTTGCGTCAGGGTATCTCATAAGAATATCGCCTATGACAGCGCAATGATCAGGCTCCATATGATTTATAACGATGTAGTCAAGACCTCTGCCGTTAAGAGTATACTCCAGATTTTCTATAAACTGACGGCTTATTGAATAGTCCACCGTATCCATGAGAACAGTCTTTTCGTCCAAAATAATATATGAATTATAGGACACTCCTCTTGGTATAGGGAAAATATTTTCAAAACGTGAAAGACGTCTGTCGCTTCCTCCTATCCAGTAAATATTATCTGTGATTTTTCTTGTACAGTACATTATAAACTCTCCTTATTTTTCAATAATTACATTTTTATTTTAGTTAATTGAACTGCTTTTGTCAATACGAAGTTTATATTATGTTACCAATTTACAGCAAAAAAGGGAAGCCTCAGCCTCCCATGCTTCTCTTGTTTACGTTTTTCCATTTTGCTGCCGTTGCCTTACCTCCCAATATATGTCTTTGAGCCTTGTGATAGGCAAGTATTACTTTGACATTTTCCGCCAGCACAGGATCGATTTTAGGCAGTCGGTCTACAAGATCCTTATGGCAGGTGGATTTGGATATGCCCCACACCTTTGCGGCAGCTCTTATAGTCTTTTTTGTTTCGCATATATATTTCCCTATTTCCAGGGAGCGTTCCGCTATGTCGGCTCTCATTAAAAAAGCCCTCCTTGTTCATACCTAATTGATTATATGAACAAAGTAGGGCGTTTAGACTAAATAATTCAGCTGTTGAGCCTGTTGAGAGCTTCTGTCAGCGCAAGGGAGATCTGATCGGGACAGGAGGTGGAACGGAAGCCGCACTTTATGCCCTTCATTCTCTTTATTGCCTCCTCTGCCTTCATACCCACAAGCAGAGAGGATATTCCCTGTGTGTTTCCCATACAGCCGCCTACTATCTCACAGCTGTTTATAATATGTGTGTTATCGTCTACGTCCAATATAGTCTGTGTTGAGCATACGCCCTTATTGGAATATCTGAGCTGCATATATGTTCCTCCTTACATATAACAAAAAGGCTTCTCTCAGAGAAGCCTATAAGCGCGAGACGGGATTTGAACCCGCGGCCCTCGCCTTGGCAAGGCGATGCTCTAC
>CANQBT010000010.1 GCA_947589405.1 uncultured Clostridia bacterium
ATGGTCAAAAGCGCAGGCTGAGTATATTCCGTTTCGTTAAGCCTTTCGTCCTCGTTAAAGCATATATCTGTTATATTAAAGCCTAAAGCCTTATCCGCTGTATCAAATACATTCTTAACACATTCAAAATTGTCATAAAGCTCCTTGCCCATACCGGCATACTGAGCGCCCTGACCGCTGAATATAAATGCAGTTTTCATATTGCCCTCCTATTTCATAAGAGCTTCAAACTCGCCCATTATTTCCTCTATTATTTCCTTACAGCTCTGTTCCTTAGATACCATACCGGCAATCTGACCGCTCATTATAGAACCGTTGTCCATATCTCCCTGTATAACAGCCTTCTGCAAAGCGCCTGTGCCAAGAGCGTCAAAACGTGCCATATCAGGCTCGTCCTTGCCCATTTCCTCTTTTTCAGCCTTAGTGAAGGCTGTGGTAAGCTTATTTTTAAGAACTCTTACAGGGTGTCCTGTAATATTGCCTGTAATAACTGTGGCAATATCGTTTGCCTTCAATATCTTGTTCTTATAATTCTGATGTACGGTACACTCATGGGCTACAAGGAAGCGTGTTCCTATCTGTACGCCTTCTGCTCCAAGCATAAAGCCTGCCGCCATACCTCTGCCGTCTGCAATTCCGCCGGCAGCCAGCACAGGTATAGAAACTGCGTTGACTACCTGAGGAACAAGTACCATAGTAGTAAGCTTGCCTATATGTCCGCCTGACTCCATACCCTCAGCAATAACGGCGCTTGCGCCTATTTTCTCCATTTTCTTTGCCTGAGCAACGCTTGGCACAACAGGTATAAGACTTATGCCATGCTCCTTGAACTTCTCCATATACTTAGAGGGATTGCCTGCGCCTGTGGTAACTACCTTTACGCCTTCCTTGCATACAAGATCCACTATATCCTCTACAAAGGGAGAAAGAAGCATGATATTTACGCCAAAGGGCTTGTCTGTAAGCTCCTTGCACTTTCTTATCTGTTCTCTTACTATATCGGCAGGCGCATTTCCCGCAGCTATAATGCCTAAGCCTCCTGCATTTGATACTGCTGAAGCAAGGCTTGCGTCGGCTATCCACGCCATAGCGCCCTGAAAAATAGGATATTTGATATTAAGCATTTCACAAATTCTTGATTTCATTTTGTTTCACCTATAACCTTTCATTATTACCATTCTATAAGCATACTGCCCCAGGTAAGACCTGCGCCGAAGCCCGTTATTATTATCTTATCTCCTTTTTCAAGCAAAGCCTTGCTGCTCATTTCACTTAAAGCAATCGGTATACTGGCTGCTGATGTGTTGCCGTACTCGTCTACGTTGATATAAAATTTACTTATATCTACCTTTAGCTTTCTGGCAACTATATCTATTATTCTTGAATTGGCCTGATGAGGTATTATGTATTTTATATCCTCAAAACCAAGTCCCGACTTTTCAAGAATTTTGTTTACACTATCCGGCACGACCTTCGTTGCAAAATTGAATATTGCTCTTCCGTCCATTATAAGGTAAGGAAAGCCCTTCTCCACATCTTTGCAAACCATATTTTCTACCACATGATGTCTGCCTGTAAGAGAAATGTCGTCTCCTCTTGCATGTAGGTCCTCCGCCATTATTCCGCCCTTTTCCACAGGCTCCAGAAGAGCGCCTCCGCCGCCGTCTCCAAACAGCACGCATGTATTTCTGTCTGTCCAGTCCGTTATTTTGGAAAGGGTCTCGGCGCCAAATACAAGCACCCTTTTATAAAGCCCTGAGCTTATAAATTTGTCCGCTATACTCAGAGAGTATACAAAACCGCTGCACGCTGCGCTTATGTCAAAGGCAAATGCCTTTCCACAGCCCAGAGCCTTCTGTACCTGACACGCTACGCTTGGCGTCGCATAGTCGGGAGTGATAGTGGCAACTATTATAAGATCTATATCCTCCGGCTTAACGCCTGTTTTGTCAAGGAGCTTTTTCCCTATATTTATACAAAACTGTGAGGTGTTCTCACCTGTTGACAAATGTCGTCTGTGTATGCCTGTACGGGAGGTTATCCATTCGTCATTGGTATCTACAATATTACTTAATTCGTCATTTGTGACCACTCTTTCGGGTACATAGCTTTCCACAGCTCTGATGCCTGTATTGATCATTGTTATCTCCTTTTAATTTACAAATTTCAGTTTATCATTCAGATATTGATTAAGGCTTGAAAGCGCCTCTATAAACATATCTGCTTCATAGTCGGACAGGTCCATAATAAGGGATCTGACAAGCTCGAAATGGAATTTCTGGTGAGCTCTGTAAAGGGCCTTGCCCTTTTCGGTAAGACTCAGCATATAGGCTCTTTTGTCCGTATCGCTTCGTTTTTTGCTGACATAGCCCTTTTTAATAAGATGATTGATTGAGACCGTAAGGGTACCCATAGTTATCTCAAGCTTCTGAGCAACGGCAGACATAGTTTTAGGCACATACAGACCGATCGCATCAACTGTATGTGCCTCATTTACTGAAACGTTCTCAAAGCCGCTTTTCCTTATGGCGCCTTGTTCGACTCTCGAAATGTCATTAAAGGCACCGCTTATAAGCCTGTTTAAAGTATTTACCGTATTTTCCATAGCTGCGATACCTCCTTAAATTTATTTTGATAATCAAAGTATATAACAAAATATGGATAAAGTCAAGGGGTGGGGAGTATATGAGAATATTTTTGTCTGCATTTGCATTGATCAAGCTTTCCCTTTTAATAAAAAAAACTATCGCATTGTGATCTTATCAAAAAAGATATTGATGCGATAGCTTTGTTTAATTTGGGGATAGGTTTTGTTGGGAAGATCATATCAGCCTTTTCGTCTGTCCTATTGTAAGCCGTAATTTTCACACATGATCTCTATCTGTTCAAGACTATTATTATTTTAAAAAGGTCCCCGTCGGTTACAATATTCATGGTACCGCCATGAAGCTCCACAATGCTTTTGGCTATTGAAAGACCTAAGCCTGAGCCCTCTGTGGTACGGGAGGAATCTCCTCTTTTGAATCTTTCAAAAAGCTCGTCGGCTTCAAAGTCCATATTGTAATTTGCAACGTTTTTAAAAATAATGGTTACGGTGGAGTCGCCTTCTTTAATATCAATATATGCTCTTGAGCCTTTGGGAGAATACTTAAGTATATTGTTGAGCAAATTGTCAAACACTCTCCACATTTTCTGACCGTCCATATTTACAAGAAGAGGAGCGGGAGGTTTTTTGACTATAAACTTAATATCCGATTCCTCTATTTTGTATGAAAGCTCGCCCATTGTCTGATCCAGAAGAGCAATTATATCCGAACGCATAAGCTCTAATTCCATCTGTCCGCTTGAAAGCTTTGAAGCTTCAAAAAGATCGTCTATAAGTATTTTAAGGCGCTTTGACTTATTGTCGATCACGTCAATATATTCCTCCGCCTTTTTGTTATCTATATTCAGCTCCTTAAGAAGTGAAACATAGCTTATTATAGAAGTAAGGGGAGTTTTAAGGTCGTGAGATACATTTGTTATAAGTTCTGTTTTAAGTCTTTCGCTTTTAAGACTTTCTTCCATTGTCTTTTTAAGACCGTTGTTTATGTTGTTGATATTATTTAAAGACGTTGTAAAAAGTCCCTTCTGTTCGGGTATCGTGTCCATATTGCCGTCAGCAAGCTCCTGAAGATAATATCTGAGCTTTATCTGTGCAACTATTGCCTTGAAGGCGATTATAAGGAAAAATATTATTATATATGAAAATATTAGCACTCCCAGAGTGTGTATAAGATTAAAGCCCAGAAGAGATACAAACATTACTCCCAGCGTAAACAATATGCACGCTATATCGAATATAAGTATTGCGGTAAATGTAGGCTTCTGAGTCTTGAATGCCAGCTTTATATCGCTTATCATCTCATAGCCGAATTTGAAATCGGAAGAGTTGAGCAGTATCTTGGGAGATCTTATTATATTGTATACATAAGCTATGGCAAGGCACATATACATAAGCACAAATCCTCCTACACATATCATAAGGAATATAAGAGGATATTTGCCGTCTACAAAACACTTCGTAAGAGCCGTGCCGGAATACTTTATATAGAACACAGAGATCCTTGCAAATACAAATACCAAAGGTATTATGATCATAAGCGGAAGCCTTATATAGCTTCTGTAGAGCTTGCTCAGCATAGCTGTAAAATTGCGCCTGTTATATAGCCACAAAAATGAAATAACGGCAGCTGCGCAGCCTATAAGACACAACGGAACATATACGGAGGACAACACCTGATTGTAATTTATCCTGCTGTGCAGAAGCATCATCTGTTCCTTTACAGTCGCAGAGGTGGACTCGGGTATCGATATATTGCATATGAGTCCGTTGCCTGTAAAGGCTGAATTAAGCTTTGAACCGTTGAAATTAATATTGAATAGGTCATCGCTCATAGATATGACTTCATAGTATTTTTCCTTGTAGAAGTTTTCCGTATTGCTGGCTATTACTCTGTTCAGCACATTGCTGTAAAGGGAAAAGTGAAAATCGTCATTTGTTCTGAGATATTCCTCAACAGCCTTGTAATTGGTCACAGCTTCGGAAAGCATTGCCTGATACTCAAGTATGCTGTCTACAGTCATGTTTTTAATATCTATGTTATAAAGCTCCTCCGGGTCAACGGTATAATAGCTGCTGCCATCTCTGTCAGGGCCTGTGTTCTGGGACTCGTATTCAAATGTACGTGAAGCGCTTTTTCTTGAACTTTTTGTTTCACCTGTTGATATATAGCTGTCTATTTCCGTAAGCTTCTGAGTAGCCAGCTCTACATCAAAATCATTATAATAAATATAATATCTCTGTAGATTTTTGGCATAGCGGATCACCATATCGTTTATTTCATCGCTGTTCTTGAAATAGGATACGTTATTCTCATCATAAGGAAGCTTTTTTTCAAAGCCTGTAAGCATGGCACAGCTTAAAAATGAAACAGAAAGCACAAAAAGCAGCACAGCCGTTATCTTATTTTGATATCTTGTATCCAATTCCCCACACCACCTTTAAGTACATAGGTTCCTTCGGATTTACCTCTATTTTTTCTCTTATTCTTCTTATATGTACCGCAACGGTATTTTCGCTGTTTATAAAAGGCTCGTTCCAAACCTTTTCATATATCTCCTCTATTGAGAATATAACATTGGGATTTTCCATAAGGAGCTGAAGTATTTTAAATTCTATGGGCGTAAGCTTAACGGGCTTGTCGTCAAGCTTAACCTCCTTTGTTTTTTTATTGAGATAAAGCCCTCTTATAACAAGCTCGTCATTTGTCTGCTGAAAGCTTCCGAATTTCGTATATCTTCTCAGATTTGACTTCACTCTGGCTATAAGCTCCAGGAAATTAAAGGGCTTTGTGATATAGTCGTCTGCGCCTATGTTCAGCCCCAGTATTATATCCTTGTCCTCTGACTTGGCGGAAAGGACTATGATAGGTATCTCCTTGTCCTTGCGTATTTTCAGTATGGCTTGTATTCCGTCCATTTTGGGCATCATAAGATCCATTATTATAAGATGTATATCAGGGTGCTCCTGAAGCACCTTAAGAGCCTCTTCGCCATTTGACGCCGTATATACCTTCATCTGTTCGTTTTCAAGATATATTTCTATTGCCTGCAATATTTCTTTATCATCATCTGCAACAAGTATTTTGTATTCCATAATTTCCTCCTTAGCCGATCTTGTGGTTTTACATATATAAATAATAGTAACATAATATCCTGTATTTTTACAGATATTTTTATTAATATTTGATTAAGATTTAAATAAAAAAGTGAGAAACCATAGCAGCTTCCCACTTTAAAAAGTCAAACAAATATATTTATGTCCAATATAATTTAAGCTCTCTTTTATTTTCAGAACAATCTGCAAGATACAGATTTATAAGAGTCTGATAGGGGATCCCTGATAATTTGGCCTGTGCCTTAAAGTAATCAATAACATCACTATCGATATTTATTGTTATCTGTTTCTTTAATTTTTTGGCATAAGGATTTTTCCTTGCTTCTGTGAAATCATACTCATCTCTCATAATACTCACCTCTCATATAATATTGTTCTGACTCTGACTTTGTCGCTTTTCGGGCAGATATAATACGGATAACGGATTCATTATTTCTGTAGCAATGACAAACCACAAGCAAATTGGCTTTTTTACTAAAGCCTAAAATTATAAACCTATCCTCCTCCAGAGAATGCTCCGGGTCGTCTATTACCAACGCTTCTTCATCATAAAATACAGTCATTGCTTCTTTAAATGATATTTTATGCTTAATTTTATTGATCCTATCCTTATTACTATCCCATTCAAATTTTATTATATCCATAATTATATTATAATTATATAATAATTATCTGTCAACTGTTAAAATTAACTTTTTACGTTTGCATCATTTACACAATTTTTATATTAATTTTCAGTTGATATATTAAAAATAATGTGATAATATAATTAATAATAATTATTGATAAGGTGGTGATAACGTGGCAGATACGAGAGTTGCTCTTATAGGCATTATTGTAAGCGACACCAATTCCGCAGGAGATATTAACGAGCTTCTCCATGAATACAGTAATTACATAGTATCACGAATGGGTGTTCCCTACAGACAGAAAAACATATCTATAATAAGTATAGTGCTTGACGCACCTAACGATATTATAAACGCTTTATCGGGAAAGCTGGGACAGCTTAACGGAGTAAGCACAAAAACAATTTACAGCTAACGGGAAAGTAAGGACTGACCCGAAAGGAAGGAGAAATAAAAAATGTATGATCCAAAATCAATGAAAGCAGAGGAATTCATATCCCACGAGGAGATAATGGAAACTCTTGAGTACGCCGAAGCAAACAAGAACAATATAGAGCTTATAGACTCCATTATTGAAAAGGCAAGGCAGAAAAAGGGCTTATCTCACAGGGAAGCCTCTGTTTTACTTGTTTGTGAGGACGAAGAGAAGAACAATGAGATATACGCTCTTGCAAAGGAGATAAAGCAGGAATTTTACGGCAACAGAATAGTTATGTTTGCACCTCTTTATCTTTCAAATTACTGTGTAAACGGCTGTGTGTACTGTCCATATCACATGAAGAACAAGCATATTGCCAGAAAGAAGCTTACGCAGGAGGAGATAAAGAAGGAGGTAATTGCCCTCCAGGATATGGGACACAAGCGTCTTGCTCTTGAAACGGGAGAGGACCCTGTGAACAATCCTATAGAATATGTGCTTGAAAGCATAAAGACGATATACGGCATAAAGCACAAGAACGGCGCCATAAGACGAGTTAATGTAAATATAGCCGCAACTACTGTTGAAAATTACAAAAAGCTCAAGGAGGCCGGCATAGGCACATATATACTTTTCCAGGAGACCTATCACAAGGAAAGCTATGAAAGGCTTCACCCCACAGGACCCAAGAGCGATTACGCCTACCATACGGAGGCTCACGACAGAGCTATGACCGCAGGTATTGACGACGTTGGCTTCGGCGTGCTTTTCGGTCTTGAAAAATACAAGTATGAGTTTGCGGGACTTCTTATGCATGCAGAGCATATGGAGGCAGTATTCGGCGTAGGTCCTCACACAATAAGCGTACCGAGAATAAGACATGCTGACGATATAGATGCCGACAGCTTTAAGGACGGAATCAATGACGATATATTTGCCAAGATAGTCGCTTGCATAAGGATAGCCGTTCCATACACAGGCATGATAGTTTCCACAAGAGAGAGCAAGGCATGCCGTGAAAAGGTGCTTGAACTTGGTATATCTCAGATAAGCGGAGGTTCACGCACAAGCGTAGGCGGATATGCAGAGCCTGAGCCTGAGGACAACAAGAGCGAGCAGTTCGACGTTGAGGATAAGAGAACACTTGACGAGGTAGTAAACTGGCTTATGAGAAGAGGACATATACCCAGCTTCTGTACTGCCTGCTACAGAGAGGGCAGAACAGGCGACCGTTTCATGAGCCTTTGCAAATCAGGACAAATTTCAAACTGCTGTCTGCCTAACGCCCTTATGACTCTTGACGAATACCTGGAGGATTATGCCTCTGAGGACACAAAGAAAATAGGCAAGGAGCTTATTGCAAGAGAGATAGAAAATATACCTAAGGAAAAGGTAAAGGCTATTGTTAAAAAGCATCTTTACGACATAGAAGACGGACAGAGGGATTTCCGTTTCTAAGGAGGTGTCCGAATGAGCTTAAACTCTACACCCAGATCAGACAGGATACACATAGGGATATTCGGAAAACGCAATGCGGGAAAGTCCAGTATCATAAACGCCATCACAGGACAGAGCCTTGCAATAGTTTCCGCATTTAAAGGCACTACTACGGATCCTGTGTACAAGGCTATGGAGCTTCTGCCCTTAGGGCCTGTCATGATAATAGACACTCCCGGTATCGACGATATGGGCGAGCTTGGGGAAAAAAGGATCGAAAAGGCATATGACGTGCTGAACAAGACGGATATTGCCCTTCTTGTAGCCGACGGCACTCATGAAATTTCCGAAGAGGACAGAGAGATAATATCTGCCTTTAAGGACAAAAAACTGCCGTACATCATAATAATGAACAAGTGTGACGAAGCCGAAAACAGATATGCTGTTGAAAAAGGCATATGGGTAAGCGCAAAAACAGGCGAGAACATACACGAGCTTAAAGAAGCTATAGCAAAGCTTGTGCCTAACGAGGATATGACTCTTAAAATAATAGGCGACAAGCTCAAGCCAAATGATACGGTAGTGCTTGTTATCCCCATAGACAAGGCTGCGCCTAAGGGCAGACTTATACTTCCCCAGCAGCAGACCATAAGGGATATACTGGAGGCAGGTGCTGTGGCTCTTGTTACAAGGGACACAGAATTAAAAACAACTCTTGAAAACATGGCAGGACCGCCCAAAATGGTAATTACCGACTCACAGGCATTTAACTATGTAAAGACGGTAGTTCCTGAGGACGTTCTCCTGACCTCTTTTTCAATACTTTTTGCACGGTATAAGGGGGACCTTGCCGAAAACATAAGAGCCGTAAAGGCCATTGAGGACCTTAATGACGGGGATAAGGTGCTCATAGCAGAGGGCTGTACACACCACAGACAATGTGACGACATTGGTACTGTAAAAATACCACGCTGGCTCAAGTCCCATATTGATAAGGACATTGACTATGAATTTTGCAGCGGTACAGAATTTCCAAAGGACCTGAAGCCGTACAAGGCAGTTATACATTGCGGCGGCTGTATGCTCAATGAAAAGGAAATGAAGCACAGGATAGCCGTTTGCAGGGAACAGGGCGTGCCTGTTACAAATTACGGCATATTCATTGCCTATACGCAAGGTATACTTGAACGAAGTCTTAGGGTATTCCCGGAGTTTGATATATAAAATTCAACTAAGGGCTAAGCAGTATTTATTGCTGTCATTATATAATTCTCAATTACGCCCAAATATTTATCGGTAGACCGTAAGGTCGACTTTAGCTTGCCGAAAATATGCAATAAAACTGCCGCTTTATGATCTTATTATAAAGGTCATAATGCGGCAGCTATTTTTTACAGATCGATTTTTATATTTAAATTTATTGCAAAAGACACAGGTTTACCTTTTACTTTTGTGTATATTCCTGATAGTCTTTTTCTTTTTAGGCTTATTGGGCTTATTTTCAATTTTTCTTGGCTTTATAAGACAGCGTTTGTCAAATCCGATAAGGTCTTTTCGTCCGACTTTAACAAGAGCCTCATGTACAAGCTCGTAATTACGTGGCAGCTTATATTGCATGAGCGCTCTCTGCATAGCCTTTTCATGAGGTGTTTCGGGTACATACACCTTTTCCATTGTGCGGGGATCCAGCTTTGTATAGAACATACAGGTGGAAAGAGTACCCGGAGTGGGATAGAAATCCTGTACCTGCTCAGGCATATGCCCCAGATCTCTGAGATATTCCGCCAGCTCTACGGCGGCTTTCAGATCGCTTCCGGGATGTGAGCTTATAAAATAGGGTATAAGATACTGCTCCTTGCCTAATTTCTTGTTTATTTCGCAGAACTTTTTTGTAAAACGGTCATACACCTGTCGGGACGGCTTTCCCATTTTGTCAAGAACTCTTGGCACAATATGCTCGGGAGCTACTTTCAGCTGTCCGCTTATGTGATATTTACACAGCTCATTGAAAAAGGTCTCATCTTTGTCATATAACAAATAGTCATATCTTATTCCCGAACGTATGAAAACCTTTTTGACCTTCGGTATACTTCTTAGCCTTCTCAAAAGTGAAACATAATCCCTATGGTCGACATTAATATTTTTACAAGCATCGGGGAAAAGGCATTGTCTGTTACTGCATGCCCCTTCGGTAAGCTGCTTTTCGCAAGCAGGCTGTCTGAAATTGGCAGTAGGTCCGCCTACGTCATGTATATAGCCCTTGAAATCAGGAGCCTTAGTCATATTCTCCGCTTCTCTTATTATGGAGTCATGACTTCTGGACTGTATTATCCTGCCTTGATGAAATGCAAGGGCGCAGAAATTGCAGCTGCCAAAACACCCTCTGTTGCTTATTATGCTAAAGCGTACCTCGTCAATGGCAGGCACACCGCCTTTTGATGTGTACATAGGGTGATAAGTCCTCATATATGGCAGATCGTAGCTATAGTCAAATTCCTCTTGGGAAAGAGGAAGAGAAGGCTTGTTCTGCACAACATAACAGTCCTTATAGGGTTCTGCAAGTATTTTGGCAGTAATGGCGTCTGTGTTTTCATACTGCTTCATAAAGCCTTCCGCATATGTTCTTTTGTCCGATGAGCTTTTCTCAAAGGGAGGAAGCTCTATATATTCATCATATATATTTTCAAGCGTACGTGTTTTATATACAGTACCTCTTACAAATGTAATATCCTTAGCCTCAATGCCGCTGTCAAGGGCTTCCGCCAGCTCTATTATCTGATGCTCGCCCATGCCGTACATAAGTATATCCGCCTGAGAATCCAGAAGTATAGAACGCCTTACCTTGTTATCCCAGTAGTCATAGTGGGAAAATCTTCTCAGGCTTGCTTCTATGCCGCCTATGAGTATGACCGTATCCTTGCCGTAGGCTTCTCTTATTTTTTGGCAATATACTATTGTGGCTCTGTCCGGCCTATGACCCGATTCTCCGCCGGGTGAATACAGATCCCTGTCCCTTCTTCTTTTTGCAACGGAGTAGTGATTCACCATAGGGTCAATGTTTCCTCCGCTTACAAGAAAGGCAAGTCTGGGCTTGCCAAAACGCATGAAGTCCTTTGTGCTTTTCCAGTCGGGCTGAGCCAAAAAGCACACCTTATATCCTCTGCTTTCAAGCATACGAGTAATTATTGCTGCGCCAAAGGAAGGGTGATCTACATAAGCATCACCGCATACATATACAAAATCCGGCTGTTCCCAGCCCCTTTCTTTCATTTCCTCATAGGTTACGGGCAAAAAATCCATATTGCACCTCTTTGTGTTTTAAATTGATATTAATAGGGCAGGTCTTTATATAGCGCCCATAAGAGCGATAACATCTGCAATATTCACATCTCCGTCCAAATTATAATCTCCGGGTCTTGTCAAGCTGCCCATACCCGATATATTTCTGAGAAGTATGACTGCATCTGCTCTGTCCGCCTTATTGTCGTTATTCATATCTCCATAGAGGAAAACGCCATCTCCTCTGCCGTAATAATATCCTCTCAGATATGAGAAAATAAATTCGGCAGTATCTCTGTGTACATATCCGATATTTGAAGGAAGATATATGTTTCCCCAATTGGTATTCCCCTTAGAGGCTATGAATACACAACCCTTTTCCAATCTTTCGGTTTCCCCCGCAACTTCTATATTGCCCGAATACTGATTGGGAATATACCAAAGGCTTTTCTTATCCTTTGAATAGAGTATGCCGTTTTCCGATACATAATTTTCATTTGTAGGCTTTACATCAACTGCATTCACAGCAGTATATACATAAAGCGCTACCGAAAGACTGTTTCCGTCCTGATTGAGGATATTAGGCGGCACCTCTTCCTTTATGACATAGCTGTCAGGAAGTATTATTTTCCTCAGATAAGCCGCCCTTGAAAAGCAAAGCTCGTCCATTTGGGTAACGCCTTCGGGTATTTCATATATCTCGTCTTTTTTCCCTCTGGGATAACCTACAAGCCTTGTCATATCCTTTGAATACAGTACTCCGTCCACAGATGTGAAATATTGATTGCCCTCTGCCACATCAATGGATCTGAAGCTTTCATTTTTACCCATATCGTAGAATACATGGCCTCCGTACCCTGTGTTTTCGTCTACATTATAATCTCCGCCTATTATCCTGACGGTAGAAGGTATGGTAAGGCTTTCATTGTTAAGCCCTGTCATGTGGTCGAAGGCTCCGTCCGATATTATCTCAAGACCCTCCGGCAGCGTTAAGCTGCCTATCTTAGCCGCAAGCTGGAAAGCGTAAGGTCCTATTTTCCTAAGAGAAGCGGGAAGCTCTACAGCCGTAAAGCCGGACTTTGATGCGCTGTCGGCACCAAAGGCGCCTAAGCCTATTTCTTCAACGCCTTCTTCAAGTACTATTTTACCTGTCATTTTGGGACAGTTGAAAAATGCGCCGTCGCCTACATAGGTAACTCCCGATGGTATTGTAATGCCTCCTGTTAAACAGGGACAATCCGAAAAGGCCCAGCTGCCAATATAATAAAGGCTGTCGGGAAGCTCTATCGTACCGCCCATAGAACCGCATGAGCTGAATGCGTAAGAGCATATCCTTTCAAGACCCTTATTGAATCTGACAGAAGCTATATCCGTGCCTGAAAACGCATAGGCATATATTTCTCTTACCGACTGAGGTATTTCCATATTTCCTCCAAGAGATGTAAAGGCAAAGGCAGCGCCTCCTATTATCTCTGCGGTACGGGGAAGGACTGCATTCTTCAATGCATTCATTTTGCAAAAGCAGTAGTCCCCTATATCTATTATACCATCTGATATAACGACGCTCTCTGCTGTGTTTTCCCTGAGAACACACTCTCCCGAGCCAAGAGTGGTTATTATATTCCCCTTATAGAAATTGGGAACAACTATTTCTGTATCATTTCCCGTATAGGAATCAAGAGTATGTCCATTATCCGATACCTTCCAGCCCTCATTTGCCTCTGTAACGGGAATGGGAACAAGCTCTTCTTCAATGCCGTCTACATATACCTTTACCTTGTCGCTGTATTCTGCTCCGTCAATATCCACATAAATATAGCCTTTGTCATCAGGCTCTGTATCCGCCGCATATTCGATCCCATTCAGCAGCACGTTGCCTACAGCATGAGAACTGCTTATGAGAACGGCTCTTATGCCCTTGTCATCAGCATATACCGCTTTTACATCGGCAGCAGCTTCACTTACGGCAGAAGGAACGATTTTATCATTTTCAATTGTCTCGTCTATAATTTCATACTTATTTGCTTCTATAGCAGGCTCCGAATATACGGATACGGAAAAAAACATAAGCAGACATAAAATGGAAATAACTACCCTTCTGCTCAAAAAAATCACCTCATATAACCAAAAGGGCTGCCAGCGACAGCCCCTTTAATGCCTTTTATTTTATTTATGTAATTACTCTATTTCAGATGTACAATGCGGACATTTTACAGCATCTATAGCTATTTCTGACTTACAGTAAGGACATACCTTAGTAGTAGGAGCAGCCTCTTCCTCAGCTTCATGATGTCCAAGTGTCTGAAGCCTGTTAATAGCCTTTACTATCAAGAAGAGAACGATAGCTGTAATAAGGAAATCAATTATCGTGCTTATAAGCTGACCTACAGGGAATGGTCCTATTATGATACTGCTGAAAAGCTGATCCGTGCTTTCTGCATGGAAGAGCGTGCTTATTATAAGAGCTATAAGAGGAGTTATTATACATTCTGTCAGTCCCGTAACTATTTTACCGAAAGCAG
The DNA here is from genome assembly GCA_947589405.1 of uncultured Clostridia bacterium. Classification (GTDB taxonomy): domain Bacteria; phylum Bacillota; class Clostridia; order Lachnospirales; family CAG-274; genus CANPXH01. The sequence continues at coordinate 14,005 of CANQBT010000010.1, forward strand.
CACCTATAACAACACCTATGGACATATCGATCATATTGCCCTTCATGGCAAATTCCTTGAATTCGTTTAAAAATTTTTTCATATAAAATTACCTTCCTTTCTTTATTTGATTCAATTATACCCTATAATCAACTAAAAGTAAACATTTTTTGACAGGTTTTTCTTCTTAATCAAAATTTAATGAATTATATATTGTAAAAATCAGCTCAAATGTTGTATAATGCTATGGAAGGTGAGTTATTATGAAAAAAACCGTATTATTTCTGGTGCTGGCATTGATGGTGTCCACATGCTTTGCCCTGCCCAGAACAAATTACCGTAAAGCAAATATTAAAAGTCCTTCTGCCATAAGGGAAGCCAAATTGACCGAAACGACCGAAGCTGTCGAAATGGAAACGGAGAATAGCTCTGCACAGGTCACTTCCGAAACAGAAAGCGAATACGAAACATATATATACAACTCCGATGATAAAGAGCCGACGCCGACCCCATCATACACAGGTACAGGCAGCACAAGGTCCGCCGAGATACAGCCAAGCTCCACACCTTCGGATCACTTTGCCATAAAAGGCATAAGTATAAGCATAGGCGACAGTATTACAGCTATAGAGGATAAGCTTGGCAAGCCTGTCAATACCATATATATGCCTGTGGAATATGACGATGAGGAATCGGCAGAGGAATATGAGCCTGTTACAAATACTGAGGGAGAGACCGAGACCACAACCGCAAGACCTCTTGCCGTAGCTAATGAAAACGCCTATGGTTACGATGGCTTTACAATATATACCAATGACAGCAAAACCGTAGAAAAAATAGAGGTGACAGATCCCTCCATTCCTTCTCTTAAGGGAGAAAGCCCTATCGGCATGCAGGTGTTTTCTCTTGCCGACCTCTATGGAGGACCTGTTTCGGTAGAAGGCAATATATATAAATTTGCCGGAGGAAACGGCACCTATATGTATTTTGACGCTCCCGGCGGCGTAGTAAAAAAATGGGGAATATGCGGATAAAGCCGCTGTGCTGAGCTTTTGCATAGCCTCTCATGCCATTGCTTTTTTAACGGAAATGATGAAAGGGGCTAAACACCCTTGCCGTCCCTTAGCCCTTTGGGCGTAAGGGAAGGGGGACCATTTCAAACAATAAAGATTGTTTGAAATGGTGGAAGGGTCAAGCTTATCACACCTAAACAAAATTTCATAAATCAAACAAAGCTGTCCCATTAAGATCCCTTTATATCACAGATCATAATGCGACAGCTTCTTTTATTCCGGTCGTAGGCTTCAAACCCAACAAATCAAATTTTTTATTTCATTTTTTCAATATAGTCCATTATCATATCAACCGCATTGTCAATACCTACCTTTGCAGTATTGATACAGAGATCATAGTTCACAAGGCAGTCCCATGTTCTGCCTGTATAAAATTTGTAATAGGAGGATCTTTTCTTATCTCTTTTCTGGAGAATGCTCTTTATATCTTTGGCATCGCCGTAAAGCTCCTTGTGTCTTTCCACTCTCCAGTCGTTATCAGAGCGTATGAATACCTTAACAAGTCTTTTTTCTTCACGCAGAACATAGTCTGAGCATCTTCCCATTATTACGCAGGAATTTTTGGCTGCGGCTTCCTTTATTATTCTTGACTGAATGGTGAAAAGCTTGTCGTTGTCAGGCACTACGCTGCTGTGGCTTCCGCCGTTCACACCCATTACAAGAGAATACAGAAAGCTGTTTGTAGCCGTTTCGTCAACTCTTTCAAATGAGGACTCGGCATAGCCTATTTCCTTTGCAGCCATGCTTACAAGCTGTTCCTTATCATAAAAATCTGCGCCAAGTCTTTCCGCCAGCTTTTTTCCTACCTCTAAACCCCCGCTACAGAACTGTCTGCATATTGTAACTGCTATTTTTTCCATGATCCTGCCTCCCATTCATTTTCTTAAATATATTTTATTACAAAGAGGACGATTTGTCAAAAGATTCTTTTATCAACTTAGTACCAGTACATTCATAACAGCCTTTTGGCTCTGTCATTGACGCCTTATGCCAATATCATAAGGTCTTGACCGCATAAAAAAAAGACCTGTGCAAATGCTGTCATTTGCACAGGTCTGTTATATTACTCTGCAATATATGCCATAAGGGCAACGTGTCTTGCTCTCTTTATGGCAGTAGTCAATAATCTCTGATGCTTAGCGCAGTTACCTGTAATTCTTCTGGGAAGTATCTTGCCTCTTTCAGAAACATATCTGCGTAACTTAGCTACATCCTTATAATCTATAGAAGTTGCCTTCTCAGCGCAGAAAGCACAAACCTTCTTCTTTCTGCGACCACGCTTTTTATTGATCATGCTATGACCTCCTTACAAATTTCAAAACTAGAATGGTAAATCCTCGTCATCTGTATCACTATCCACGCTAAAGAATCCATCAGGCTGAGCTGAAGGAGTATTGGTAGGCTGAACTGGAGTGGAAAATGATCCGCTGTCATTTCTGCTTTCGCAAAAATCAAAGTCCTCAACCACTACGTCTGTTGTATACCTTTTGTTTCCTGACTGATCGGTATATTCGCCTGTCTGTATCCTGCCTGAAACAGCGATCCTGTTGCCTTTGTGGAAATACTGACCTATGTTTTCACCTCTTCTGCCAAAGCATACGCAATTAATGAAATCTACATTTCTTTCATTGCTGTCTCTTCTGAAGGGTCTGTCAACAGCTATTGCAAATCTGCATACTGCCATAGGTTCAGCGCTCTGAGTGTATCTGACTTCGGGATCCCTCGCCATACGACCTAATAATATTACCTTGTTCATAAAGCGACCCCCTTTTTTAAGCTTCTTCCTTAGCAACAATCAGATAACGAAGAACATTTTCCTTAATACGCATACGAGATTCTATTTCTGCCGGAGCAGTAGGCTCTGCGCTAAAGTCAATAAAGCTGTAGAAGCCTTCATTTACCTTCTGAATTTCGTAAGCAAGTCTGCGTTTACCCCAATCGTCAACATTCTCTACAGTACCGCCGAATCTCTCTATAAGAGCCTTAACGGATTCCTTTTCTGCAGCCAATGCCTCTTCCTCTAAATTTGGGGATAAAACTAAAGCAAGTTCATACTTTTTCATTGTTTTGCACCTCCTTTTGGTCTTTGGCCCTCACTCTATGTGAGAGCAAGGATATGCGCCATATTGCGCACGAATTTTATTTTATCACATAAATTTCCATAAGTCAACCCTTTATTGACAGCTTTGAGAGTTTCATCAATTTAAATGCTCAAAGTATTGCGGGGATTGTTCTTTATCATTATTTCCTTTTGTTTTTCCACAGAAACATGGGTATATATCTGGGTCGTGGTAATGGAGCTATGTCCCAGAACGCTCTGTATATATCTTATATCCACGTTTTTATCCAGCATCATAGTCGCAAAGGAATGTCTGAACATATGTGGAGTTATATGCTGAGTTATGCCGGCTTTTTTAGTATAGTCATACAGAGCATACCTCAAGGACTGTTCCGACAGTTTTCTGCCAAAACGGTTAAAAAAAAGATATTCTTCAAAGCAGCTTTCCGTATTGTGCATATATGTGTTAAGTATGCTTACAACATCTGCATTTCCTATATAAACTATCCTTTCCCTTGAGCCCTTGCCATATATTTTCACAGACTGATCCTCAACAGAAACATCGTTTCGTCTGAGTGAGCATATTTCCGATATTCTTGCCCCTGTGGAAAACAACAGCTCTATAGCGGTTATATCTCTTAACAAGCGCATATATGCTTTTGACGAGGGTTCAGCCTCCTTTAACGACTTATACATATGCCTGAACAGTCTTGCTATGGTATCTGCCGGGATCGTCTTAGGCAGTATTACAGGCTCCTTTAATTTCGTTTTTATTTTATGAAACGGATCGTATTCTATTATGTCCTCATACTCCATGTAAGAGCAAAACGCCTTTAAAGATGCGATCTTGCGCTTTATTGTCTTGGGCTTGAATACGCTTAAGCTGCCTATGTATTTTACAAGCACTCCTTTGCCAAAATCCATTCCCGATGAATAATAGAAATCTTCAAACTGCCTCAGGTCAATACCGTATGCCTTTATGGTCTTGCTGCTCAGCCCCTTGTTTTTCTCACAATATTCAAAATACACATCGATCTCATGTCTTAGATCCATATTTACACCTCATTCCTAAGAAAATATTTTATGATTACAGTATATGCGTATTTTGTCGATATTTGTAGAAGCTTATGACAATAATTATGCAAACAGGATCAAACATAAAGCTTTCCGAACGGAAAAAGGCACAAAATTTGCGGTATACCTGCTTATGGCATACCGCAAAATTGAATTTTATATGGATTTTAAAAGGTTCATTAAAAAACAAGACTCTGAGCTGTTTAAGCTATCCTATAATTGATTGCATTTCGATACTGTTTTCGATCCACCAATGCTCCTCTTCTTCTCTTCTTATCCTGCCAATATCCTCATCTCTATATTTTTCCAGAAGATTTTCATACTCCTCCGCAGAGTCTATATTTGTAACAGTACCATTTTCATCAGCGACCCAATATAAACCGCTTCCGTCAGCTTTTACAGCCTTGCAGAAGCTGTGATACGTCGTGCTGTCAAACTCTATAGATGTGTACTCTACAGGAAGCAGCTGCGTGCTGTCGGAACACCTTATAAGACCGTAAAGCATACCTGCCTCCGTTTTCCTTCCTACCAGAAGAACTGTCCCATGCTTTTCACAGCTTTCATATATATGATCTGTCAATATTTTTTTACTATAGGAATCATAAAATGCATTACTGTTTTCACCGCCTGTCCGTGAGATCATATAGCCGCCTTCAACAGCCTCCATGGAAGTATATTCTTCAGGCAGTATAATCTCATAATCGTTCATGTCTATAAGACCGTAATAAACCTTTCCTGCTTCTGTTTTATAACTTACCCTTCCGTATTTGTCTATTGTGTCATATATGAAGCCTGTCTTAAATTCATTGTCTTTATATATGGCATTGTTATTTATACCGTTTCCCTTTGCAATCACATATTCGTCTTTTATATCATTATTTTCATCGTACTTGTCGATATGGGAATACTCAACAGGCAGTATTTGTTCAAGTGTATCTTTGTCCAGAAGTCCGTAAAGCATTCCCTTTTCGGTTTTCTGTCCCACCACAATGGTAGAGCTGTTTACATCAATGCTGTCGTATATATAGTCGGTAAGGGGTTTTTCAGCCCTGAACAAGGCCTTGCCGTTATCCTTGTTATCCTTTGCCGCAACATAGTAAAACAGCTCGTCACAAGGTTCAATAGAAGCATATTCCAAAGGCAGAAGTATATCGTTACCTGCGCCGTTGCTTATCATTCCATATTTTATGCTATTTCCTGTCTTTTTGCTTACAATGGTAGTATAGCCGTTTTTAACAATGCTGTTGTATTCAAAATCCGTAACGAAAGCACCCTGTGCGAACAGAGCCTTGTTATTATCTCCTGTACCCTTTGAAATGACATAATAGCTTGTATCGATCTCATAAGGAGAAGAAGAATCTCCATATTCTACTGCGGAATATTCGGTAGGAAGTATCTCCTCAAAGCTTTCAATATTCAGAATGCCAAAGCACTCGATACCGTCATTTATACGGCTGACAACGGCATATTTTTTCCCTACCTTTTTAATGCTGTTGTATTTAAAGCCTGTCATCTGTATATCCCTTAAAAACAACGCCTTGCTGTTGATCTCATTGCCGTTTGATACTGTATAACAGCCCTTGTCAAGATTATCCGCAGGATCAAGGCGCTCATATGAATAATAGCTGCCATAGGCTTTTTCGGGAGAAAAGGCGTCCTCTCCATAGACTGCCGTGCCGTATAATAAAATTGCCCCTATCAATGTCAATATCAAATATTTTACTTTCATGATTTCCCTCCTCTTTTTTCATAGCTATGGTTTACTGTTCTTCAACAGCAACGCCCCAATATGTAACGGTACCGTTATCTGCATAGAAATATGTATAACAATCGCCGTTTGCATACTTATATGTAACGCCTTCCACCTCTGTAGGCTCGCCGTATACTGCCTTTACCTCTTCAATGGTCTTGCCTATAGGCGTAAGACCCTTGTCCGTTGGAATAGCTGCGTCATTTATTTCTATTTCGTTTATAATATCTCCGCTTGGGTGGGGATATGTATATATATTTACCTTGTCATAAGTGAATACCTTGTCAAGGCCGTCATAATTACAGCTTGGGGCTTCTGAATAATCTGTAGTGCTGCCAAGTATCTTAGCTGCTTCGCCCATAGCCGTATTGAGCATTATTTTATGCTCCTTAAGAGTAACGCCTATCGTTCCTGCCTTTGGTGCCTGTACTGTTGGTGCAGGCTCTGAAACAGGCTTTGTTTCTGCAACAGGCTTTGTTTCTGCGGCAGGCTTTGCAGGAGCTGCCGTAGTAGGCTGAGCTGCCTTTGTGGTTGCCTGTGTTGTTACGGCTGTTGTTGTCTGTGTCGTTACGGCTGTTGTGCTCTCTTCGCTTACTGTTTCGGTAGATGCTTCTGTAGTGGTTTCCGTAGTAGTGGTCTCTGTGTCCTCTGCCTTCTTGCCGCAGCCGCTTACAGCAAGCACAAGTACCATAAGCGGTATAAATTTCTTGAATTTCATAGTTTTGTCTCCTTTTTTATTTTGATATATAAATATTTATATTTTCAGCATTATCAGCTGTATATAACGAAAATCCGTTTCCCCTGCCGTCAGGCTTTTCTTCTTCGGAAAGCTCATAGCAGGGAAAGGCTTCATAAAGAGCGCTTCCTATGCCTACAAATATTCTTGTATTTTCCGAAAGCTCAGTATTTATACTGCCGTATATATGCTCAAGCCCTTTGTTTTCAACAGTTATATCGTACTGACTGCTGTCAAGCTTTATGAGAGAGTCAATATCTGTTTCGGCAGCGGGAGCCTGCATATAGGGTGCCCTTGAAATAATATCCTCCAGATTTCTTTCCACTATCTCCAAAACAACATAATCATAGCTCATATCCGTAAGATCATAGGGGACCGAACGTGAAAGCATGGCTTTTGAAAAATTGTCCGCCACAAAGGGATAAAGACTTCTGCCAAATGAATCTCTGAAAAGAAGTATGCTTCCGTTTGTACTGTCGCTTTGTGTTGCTATCTTCATATCGTCAACAGACTTGAAGCGGCTTGTGTTACTGTAGTCAAACTCATCTTCATTGTAGTAATACTGAGTATCTGTACATTCCACAGAGGGATAGAGCATTTCAAAAAGGTCTCCCTTCCAGTCCTGTCTTTCCTCAGGCTCGGAATACTCCTTGCCCTTAAGCCCTAATTGCTTAAGCAATGCATTTGTCACAAGTAGAGCGCCCTTGTTGTTCCAATGGGAATCCAGCTTGTGATACAGTATATCATCTGTGCTTTCAAATACCGATTTAATATTAAAATATTCCGTATTCTCAAGCCTTGAAACTATCTTGTCCATATTGTTGGGACGATTGCTCTTACTGTAGAAATAAGGCAGATACCGAGTATAAAGCGTTGCCTTATTTGGCGCTATTGTAAATATGAAACGCCCTCCTCTTCCGCTTACATGATCGTTTATCATTTCAAGAGTCCTTGCGGCGCAGAAGGCTTCTCTGTCCGTAAGGGTATTCTTTGATGTAACATCTTCCAATGTTTCGGTAAAGAAAAGCCAATCGTCCTTTCCCACAGTCACCTTTTCGTTTCCCGAAAGTCCGAATAATTTTGCCTTAATCGTGCTGTTGGCATTTACAAGCTTGTCCCTAAAGGCAAAATTGTCTGCAATATAGCTTTCAAATTTCTCGCCGAAATCCTGATCTATACCGTCTTTTGTAATAAGTGAGGGTCTCTCTGCAAGAGTTCTGTTTTCCGTATTTTCCGCTGTGTAGAAATGCATAAAGCCCACAGGAATACAGAGAAGAGCAAATATACATATTATGTAAATCGATTTAATAAGCTTTTTCATAACGGCACCTCCTAAAACCTGAAATAAATAAAGGGATCATAGGTTGACGCCGAAATATTTATAATACACAGCGCAAAAAGTGCTACAGAAATTCCGTAGCCGACTATGGCAGCTGTTTTTTCGCTCATAAGCTCCTTTATCTTAATATGCAGACCGAATGAAAGAAGCACTCCGATAACAAATATCGTAATATTGTAGGGATCGCATAATTCTATTGCTCTGCTTATATTTGCTTCGGCAGAGGGAATTATCATAGAGCCAATATATTTAATGCCGTAGCTCACAGTATCCGCCCTGAATATCACAAAGGCAAGTATTACCACAAGCATCGTATATATATGCTTAAATATATTCGGTATTTTACTGAAAAGCTTTTGCGCAGAGCTTTCAAGCACAAGGAATACGCCATGTATAAGTCCCCATACAAGGAAGGTCACATTTGCGCCATGCCAAAGACCTGTAAGGGTAAACACTATAAGCTGATTGACAGCGGTTCTGATTTTTCCCCTTCTGTTGCCGCCCAAAGGTATATATACATATTCTCTGAACCATGTGGAAAGAGAAATATGCCATCTTCTCCAGAATTCCTTTATACCCTTTGATATAAAGGGCAAATTGAAGTTAGGCGCAAAGTCAAAGCCAAACATTCTGCCTAAGCCTATAGCCATACTGCTGTAGCCGCTGAAATCAAAATATATTTGAAGAGTATAGGCTATTGCGCCTATCCAGCTGAGCAAAGGGAAAAGCTCATCGCTGCCATATGAAAATACCGTATCCGCTATGCTTCCCATAGTGTTGGCTATAATAAGCTTTGCAGAAAGTCCGAATATGAAAAGCTTTAAGCCGCTTGCGGTCCTGTCTGTGTTTATATCTCTTTTATCAAGCTGCTTTTCTATATCGTGATACTTTATAATAGGTCCCGCTATAAGCTGAGGGAAAAATGAAATATAGAGCATAAGCTTCAGCAGATTTTTCTGAGGCTTTACGTCCTTCCTGTACACATCTATGACATAGCTCATAGCTTGGAAGGTAAAGAAGGATATGCCGATAGGCAGATGTATCTCGCCTATATTTATTGACGTACCGAATATGTAATTTATGCTGTCTGCAAAAAAATTAAGATACTTGAAAACAAAGAGCAGAAGCACATTGAAAACAACGGCTATGAAAATACATATATTGCTTCTGTCCATAATAAGCGCAAAGCCATAATTAGCCAATATGGAAATGAGCATAAGTACAACTGCCTTAGGCTCTCCGTATGCATAGAAAATAAGGCTGGCTATTATGAGTATTATGTTTTTAAGCCTTATTGACGGTGTAACTATGTATATGATATACACTATAGGCAGAAACAGAAACAGAAATACAACGCTGCTGAATACCATAAATTATCAATCCTTTAATAGTATACGGGATACTCGTATTTGTTGAAGGTATAGTTTTTGCTCTTTAAATAAGAATCGGACGCATTGTAATACTTGTTGCAGGCGTCTATATTTGTCCATGCGCCGTTTATATACACCTGATTCCAGTAGTGAAGAGATGTATAGTGTCCCGTACCTCTTACAACTCTTGTGGTATAGCCTGCTCTTTTCAGGAGTATATCCACGCATGCCGCAAAGTGATAGCAAGCGCCCCTGCCTGAATTAAATGCTGATGTTGCCATAGTTGTCCAGTCCTGCTGAGCCATGTATTTATATTTTACATGACCTGCAACATAGTTGTATATAGCCTTTGGAGATGTGCCTATCTGCGCCAGTATGCCGTCAGCCTTGTTCATAAGGTCAATATATGCCTGAGAATATTTTACGCCTACGCCGTCGGCACCGTAATATATATCTCCCACCTGCTTATTTGTGACCATAGTTCCGTCATCATTGAGGAGATAATTATTATTGTTGTATACAACTGCGCCTGTCTGCATAACGCCGTTTATAAAGTAGTATTTTGCTCCATTTATTTCAACAATGCCTTCTACGGTATAGCCGAATTCATTGAAGTACATTTTTTTACCGTCAGCATCACTCCAGCCAACCGTAAATGTACCGTCTGCGCCAAAGTTATACATTTTGCCCTTTATAGCCGTTGGCTTTGTATAGGCGTTCCCGTTTTCAAAGTAATATTTTTTGCCGTCACGGGTGAGAAAGCCGTTGTATGGGTTGCCGTAATCGTCATAGCCCTTTACTCCCGTACCGTCGCTGAATATACCTGTTACAAGAGTACCGTTTCCGAAATTGTACATTTTTCCGTCAACGTAATTTACGCCTGTCACTTTATTTCCCTTGTGGTAATATTCGTTGTGTTCTGTGTTCCAGCCCTCTTTTGTAGCTGTGGTAATTTCCGTAGATGTTTCTGTTTCATCGGAAGGAGCCTTCTCATCGGCTGTTTCGTCAGCCTTTGTTTCCTCAGGCGCATAGTCTGCTGAATACAAAAGCGGATATGCCTTTTCAAAATCCCATTCCGTTCTTACGCCTATGTTATTAATAAGCTCTGCGGGAATATATGTAACTCCCTCTGTGACAACAGGCTTTACTCTGAGCTGAACAGCATTGCCGTTTAATGTCACATCTCCCGTAGCGGAAGCTATATTTACGGTATTGGTACCGTCGGTAAACACGGTAGTCTTTGTATTCGGCTCCCAGCTTACGCTGTAGCCCATAGCTTCAAATGTAGTTCTTGCCTCAAGCATAAGCTCTCCGCTTAAAGCCTTTGTATCAATATCGTAATAACTGTCGTTATACTTGGCGGCAGCAGATGCCGATACCGTAAACAACGCTGTTATTACCATTGCCATTATTAATGATCTTTTCATTTTATATCCTCTTTTCTATTTGTATACTATATTTTTTATTTCGCTGAATACCCAACCGCTGTTTTTAAGCTGCTGATCGCTTACCATAAATTTATTGTAGCCTACGTCAAGATTCGTCCATGCACCGTTTACATACACCTGGTTCCAGTAGTGCTGCTGTCTGCCTGTGCCCTTGCGCCATATGACTCTTGTCTTATAGCCTGCCTTTTTAAGCATAAAATCCAGAAGAGCAGCCCTGTGATAACAGGCGCCCCTTCCTGTCTTAAGGGCTTCAAGAGCCATTACGGTCCAGTCCTTTTCATCTGTGTATTTGTATTTGATATGATCTACACAGTAATCAAATATAGGCTTAATATCCGTACCTGTTGTCTTGAGTATCTCCGTAACTCTGCTGTCAAGCTCCTTATATGCCTCGCTAACAGGCTGACCTATGCCATTGTTGTCGAAAGAATATCCCTCTATGACAGTACCCTTGCACATGACTCCCTGAGCATTGAAATAGTACCAGTCATTTGATATTTGCCTAAGTCCCTTTAAAGGTTCTCCCTTTACAAAGCAGTATTTTGCTCCGTCAATCTCCAGAAAGCCTTCGGCAGGAAAGCCAAATTCGTTGTAGTATTTTCCGCCTTCCCAACCAACCTTTAAATCGCCGTTTTCATCATAGTCATAGACCTTGCCGTTTATGACCCGGCGTCCCTTGTACTCAGGAGAATGTATTACCTCAGCGCATACAAGGCTGTTGAGCATGAAAACAACAGATATAGCCGTACACAGCAATCGTTTCATTCTATACGCCCCTTTTTTGCCATTGTAAATAATGAATATTTATACATATTTTATCATTTTAGGCCATTAAAATCAACAACAATAATTATAAATTAACAAATAATGTAAAATATCCAAAGTGGATCACAATATTCCGATACAATAAGAAACCGTCGCAAAGTATACCTTGCGACGGTCATCGTAATTATTTTGACATCATATCTGTGAATGAAGCTTAAGCATTCTGTTGTAATTTATAAGACAGCCTTCAAGTATTATCCTTCTTTCATTGTCTGCAAGGTCGCCTATATTAAGTGTAAATTCCTTAAGCTCTCCATTCTTTACTGCATATGCCTTAAATTCAGATCCTCTTTCCTCTATTATTTTTGTAACCTCAGGTATGAATATATAATCTCCGTTTTCAAAGGGAAGCTCACCCTTGTAAAGGAAAGGCAGCATGCCCCAGTTTATAAGATTTGAACGATACCTTTTGGTCGCATATTCATTGGCTATGTTTGCCCAGCCTCCAAGCACCTTCTGACAGCTGGCAGCCTGCTCTCTGGCAGAGCCGTCTCCGGGCTTTACGGCAAATATAACAGAGCCTATTCCCGTGTTGCCGTTGTTTATATTGAACCTGTCGCCTAATGTATCTATAACAGGCTTCAGCTCGCTGCATGCAGATACGGGATCCTTGCCGGCAAGCCTTGCTTTTTCCGCAAGCTGTATTTCCTTAGCTCTCGGTACGTAATTGGGATCCTTTCTGGAAAGGGTAAACTCCGCAAGTCCAAGAGGATTTGAACGATAGGAGCTTGTTTCTCCCGAAGGGATAAGCTCGTCTGTTGTAGTAACGGGATCCGTAATAAGGCTTACCACCTTAAGCAGAAGATTGTCCGTAAGGGGACTCATTCTTGGCCAGTCTGTAATATTGGGACCCATTCTCAGCTCAACGGAATTATCCGCCTTGCCAAAACCATTGTATACCCTGTTGTCATAGACCGATCTGTTGAAGAAATACTT
>CANQBT010000011.1 GCA_947589405.1 uncultured Clostridia bacterium
AAAACTCTCAGCGGCTTGATTTGTTGCTATTCAGAATTTTGGGTGTTTTTTATTCTGCACTTTTATTGACAATTCCACAATATTTACCTCTCCATCATACTGCGATGTCAGCACTTTGCCTTTGGCAAAGTCGACCTGACGGTCGTCCGATAAATCTTTCGGTGCAATGTCCCCCTCCCCTGATAGGGGAGGTTAGAGGTGAGAAGGAAAAGGGACGCCTTAGGTTAACGTTCTGCAAATTTATTAATAATGTTAAAAAATTAGTATTCATAACTAACTAAGAAAGTAGGAGCACAAAAAAACTGCCCCATCAAGCGCTCCTTTGGCAGAGAGCTTAATGAGACAGCGTATCGGTATATTCCGTCTACTTTTTATTAAGGGATCTGACTAATTTAATCACTATGAGCACAACTGTCAGAATGCCGGTGGCAGCACCTATAATAATAAGCAAAGGTAAAGGAAGTCTTTTGCTCTTAGGCTTGTCGTCCTGCCCTATTTCATTTACCGCTATATCGGCTACAAGTCCGTATACACCGCTTTCAAATGTTACTATATAATCGGATATTTCAATAGATACATTTGTTCCGTATTTTTCCCTTACGGACGAAATGATCTCGGGAGGTATCCTGCCTATTGTCTTTATGTTGTTTATAGGCTCGATATACTGTACCTCTATACAGTTTTCGGTTTCTGTATTCTCATTGGTGAGCAGAACGTCCTCTTCCGGGTTGATATTGGCAAGTATGGCTTGTATCTCCGGAGTATCTGTATTCTGTATTATAGCATTGAATATTTCCATAAAATACCTCCATTCTGAAAATTATTGTATGAAGCGTATATCAGATCAATATGCCTTGCCCCAGTATACCATAGTCTTTGCAGGCTTGCCGCAGCATACGCACTTGTCTGATATTTCTTCCTGCTCAAAAGGCATGCACCTTGATGTTGCGGTGGTCATTTCCTTTATTTTAAGCTCGCATTCTTCATCGCCGCACCACATAGCCTTTATAAAGCCGGGCGTTTCCTTGAGTATCTTGGAAAATTCGTCCATATTTGTTGCCGTATATGTGTGAGCATCTCTGTGCTTCCTTGCCCTTTTAAGCATATCGCTTTGTATCGTGTCAAGAAGCTTCTGCACTTCTTCTGCAATATTGTCAAGGCTTACGGTCATCTTTTCTCCTGTGTCACGTCTTGCAAGCACAGCCTGATCGTTTTCTATATCTCTGGGTCCCAGCTCTACTCTTACGGGAACGCCTCTCATCTCGTGCTCGCTGAACTTCCAGCCCGGTGACTTGTCGCTGTCGTCAAGGATCACTCTTGCCACCTCTGAGAGCTTTGCCTTTACCTCAGCAGCCTTTTCAAGTACCCCTTCCTTCTTCTGCATTATAGGCACTATGACCACCTGATCGGGCGCTATTCTCGGAGGAAGCACAAGACCGCTGTTGTCGCCGTGTACCATTATAACGGCGCCAATTATTCTTGTAGACATGCCCCAAGAGGTCTGGTGTACGTACTGTAATTTATTGTCCTTGTCTGTGTACTGTATGCCAAAGGCATGGGCAAAACCGTCGCCGAAATTATGGCTTGTGCCTGACTGCAATGCTTTGCCGTCATGCATAAGAGCCTCTATAGTGTATGTAGAGCGAGCTCCCGCAAATTTTTCCTTATCCGTCTTTTTGCCCTTTATCATAGGTATCGCCAATACCTGTTCGCAGAAGTCGGAATATACGTTGAGCATCTGTATAGTCCTTTCCTCAGCTTCCTCAGCTGTGGCGTGAGCCGTATGTCCCTCCTGCCATAAGAATTCCATAGAGCGCAAGAACGGTCTTGTTGTCTTTTCCCATCTTACAACGGAACACCATTGATTGTACAGCTTAGGCAGATCCCTGTAGGACTGTACGATATTGGCATAGAGATCGCAGAAAAGCGTTTCTGAAGTAGGTCTTACGCAAAGTCTTTCCTGAAGCTTTTCTCCTCCGCCGTGTGTCACCCATGCCACCTCAGGCGCAAAGCCTTCAACGTGATCCTTTTCCTTCTGCAAAAGGCTTTCGGGTATAAACATAGGCATATACACGTTTTCCACACCTGTAGCCTTGAAGCGTGCGTCAAGCTCCTTCTGTATATTCTCCCATATAGCATAGCCTGAGGGCCTTAAAATCATACATCCTCTTACACTTGAATAATCTATAAGCTCGGCCTTTTTAACAACATCTGTATACCATTGAGCAAAATCCTCCTCCATTGAGGTAATTGCCGTAACCATTTTTTCCTTAGCCATATTGATTCTCCTTATTTGATTTATATACCATAAATTTTAATACGTCACAGGTGATTTGTCAAGGTATTATTGGCTCCCGCCTTTATTGACTTTTTGCGCTGTATATGGTAAAATTTCATATAATCGATAATATGGGTAATTTTCGTCCGCAAGGATATTCATCACTACAGGGAGAACAGGAATGCTTATGAAAAAGCTAATAGAAAAACTGGGATTAACATTACTGATATGTATAATATGCATATGCGCAGTATCAATAGGTATATTTTATATCAACTTTATTTCCGACCGCATATACAACGACAGCACAAGCCATCTTAGGGAAATATATGACCAGGTGAACCGTTCTTTTGGCGCCTATGTGGAAAAGAACTGGGGACTTCTGGAAAGCTGGGAGGATTATATAAGCTCCGATGAAGGCGCAGAAAGCAAGATCCCCTATTTTATATCTAAGGAACAGGACTACTGGGGCTTTACGGAATTTTATTTCATGGCGCCGGACGGAAAATGCATGACTCTCAGCGGAAATGCCGAGACTATGGAGCTGGGAGTGGACATTGACAATCTTATGGTGAAAAAACAGCCTATCATGACAAGCGAAACATTGTCAGACGGACAGGAGGTGACGGTATTTGCAGTACCATCCGAGCATAAGGAATATAACGGCTTCGGCTATGACGCCATTGCCATAAGCTATTCCAACGCCGATATGTCCAGCTCTCTGAATGTAGAAGCTTTTTCGGGAAAGGCCAGATGTTTTGTAATACACAATGACGGCAGCATACTGCTCTCTACACTTACAGGCGGCAATGTGTACGAAAATTATATTGTATATCTTGATGCTGCTTCGGATCTGAGCGACAAGGCTGTTGAGCAGATAAAAAAAGATATGGAAAACGGAAACTCCGGGCTTCTTCAATGCAATATAGGTAAAGTAAGCTATTGCATACTATATCAGCCCGTAGGCTATCAGGACTTTTTCCTTCTCAGCGCAGTACCTCAAAGCGTACTCAGCGCAGGTTTTCTGTCAGTACAGAAAACAACATCAAATGTGATCATAGCCATTTCTGTGCTCATAGGCGCAGCAATAATAGTGCTTATAATAATGCGCAGCAATAAGCTTTCAAGAAAGAGCAAAACAGAGCTTCAATACAGAGAGCGTATGTTTGATGTGCTTTCAAACAGCGTAGACGATATATTTATAATGCTGGACGCTCAGGATCAGAATGTGGACTATATAAGCCCCAATGTGGAAAGACTTATAGGCATTCCTGTAGAGGAGGCACGCAGCAATATAAAGGTACTTATAAAATGCGCCATAACAAACGATATTATAATACCGAAGGAGGAGCTTGAAGCCATACCCCTTCAGGGCAGCATAAGCAGAGAATATGAATATATGCACCAGAGCACGGGAGAACGCCGCTGGTACAGAATGACAATGTATCATATGAGCATACAGGACGTGAAAAAATATATTTTTGTAATGTCCGACCGAACTCATGACAGACAGATGAATCAGAAGCTTCAAGAGGCTCTTACAGCCGCAAGAAGCGCCAATGAAGCCAAAAGCAATTTCCTTTCCAATATGTCTCACGACATACGTACCCCTATGAATGCCATTGTCGGCTTTTCCGTACTGCTGGAAAAGGACGCAGACAAGCCCGAAAAGGTAAGAGAATACACAAGGAAGATAACGGCGTCAAGCCATCACCTTCTCAGCCTTATAAACGATGTGCTTGACATGAGCAAAATAGAAAGCGGCAGGACCTCCCTTAATGTAGAGCAGTTCAGTCTGCCTGAGCTTCTGGAGGAGCTTGGTATAATACTTGTGCCTCAGGCAAAGGCAAAAAAGCAGAAATTCAGAATGCTTGTGCAGGGCGCACCTCCCGAAAGACTTATAGGCGACAAGCTCAGGCTTAATCAGATACTTATAAATCTGTTGTCAAATGCCATTAAGTATACGCCTGACGAAGGCCGTATAGAATTTATCGTGCAGGAGATACCTCATTCCTCAGGGCAGTATGCAAAGCTCCGCTTTGCAGTTAAAGACAACGGCATAGGAATGAGCAGCGAATTTCAGAAAAAGGTGTTTGCGCCCTTCAGCAGAGAGATAAATTCAGTAACCAACAAAATACAGGGTACAGGTCTCGGAATGGCTATCACAAAAAATCTTGTGGACCTTATGGGCGGTATAATACAGGTGGAAAGCGAAACGGGAAAGGGTACCGTATTTACGGTGGAGCTTACATTTGCCCTTCCCGAAAAGGAAGAACAGGCAGAACAGCTTTCACAGAAAATAAAGCGTATGCTCATTGCAGATGATGAAGAGGAAATATGTCTGGACATAAAGGAGCTTATGAAGGATACGGGCATCGAAATATACTATGAGACCGACGGTGCAGCAGCAGTAGATACGGCAGTACGTTCACACAACAAGGGAGAGGACTTTGACGTTATACTTCTGGATTGGAAAATGCCTAAAATGAACGGTATAGAAACGGCAAAAGCCCTTCGTAAGCAGCTGGGCACAGGCGTTCCCATACTTGTGCTCACCTCCTACGACTGGAGCGATATTGAAAAGGAAGCACGTCTTGCAGGCATAAACGCCTTTATGCCTAAGCCCTTTTTCGTTTCCACATTCCGTCAGGCAATAGAGCCCCTGCTCTCAGAACAGAAAAGCGAACCCGAGAATACGGCACCTTCCGACGAAAAAGTAATGGAAGGCAGACTTTTCCTTATAGCAGAGGACAATGAAATGAATGCGGAGATTCTTACGGAGGTCCTTGCTATGGAGGGTGTGGAATGTGAACTGGCTGCAAACGGTCAGGAAGCCGTAAATCTGTTTGAAACATCAGAGCCGGGACATTACGACATAATACTTATGGACGTACAGATGCCTGTTATGAACGGCTATGAAGCAACAAGAAAAATAAGGAGCTCAAGCCACCCCGAAGCAAAGACCATACCTATCGTGGCTATGACGGCAAACACATTTGCAGAAGATGTACGCAACGCTATGGACGCAGGAATGAACGGCCATCTTGCCAAGCCTATCGATATGGAAGCCGTAAAGAATATGGTGGTAAAGCTTATAGGCACATCGGATAAAAATAATTCAAAGGAAGGCATTTAGCAATGAGAAAAAAATATCTTTTTATAATACTGCTTGCAATATTGGTCACATCGTGCAGTCTGTCTGAAAGCTCACAAGACGGTACAAAGAGCGTTACCCTTACATTGATGGGCAAAAAAAGCGATCTGGACAAAAGCTATATGAAGAGCATTTTCCAACAGTATGAAGAAAAGACAGGAAACAAGCTGGATATTATTTCCATTGAGGACGCAGAGTTTGAAACAGAGGCGGCAGAAAGATTTGACAAGGGAAATGTCCCCGATATATTCATGCATTTCCACAATGCAGACCTTGACCGCTTTGATGTGGACAGCAACTTTTATTACCTCAATGACGAAAAATGGACAGCGGACCTGACAGACGGAGCCAAAGCCTATTGTACAGACAGCAGCGGCAGACTTCTGGGACTGCCCTTCTGGGAAAACTCGGTTTCAGGCTGCTATTACAATAAAACTATACTGAACGATCTGGGATTAAAGCCCGCAACTACTCAGACGGAGTTTGACGTTTTGTGTCAGGCTCTTGCAGATACAGGATATACGCCTATATGCTGGCCTGCAAACGGCTGCTCATGGATGATACAGTTCGGCATGGACCCTATATTTGCCGATAATCCCGAACTGCTTGAAAAGCTCAATAAAAACGAGATAACATACTCCGACATACCTGAAATGACCAATATGGTACAATGGATAGCCAACGCTGCCGAAAAGGGCTGGTTCGGAAATAACTATCCGGAATACGGCTGGGACGAGATAAGTCCTGTAATGGGTCAGGGACAGGCAGTAATGACATTTATATGGGACACTTGGTTCTATACGGATTATTCAAAGGAAAACAAATATACCATCGATGATTTTGCTCTTATGCCTGTATTTATGAATACTGCCGAAAAGGGTACCTATGAAGGCGGCAATCTGAATATGATGATGGCAAACAAAAACAGCAAAAATATTGATGCTGTGCTGGATTTCTTGTCCTTCTGCGCTTCGGAGGAAAACTATAACGTTGCCTTTGACGGAATATCTACCGTCAACTGCTTTAAAAATCAGACCACAAATATACAGTCCGATATGGTGACTTCTTCAGAAAGATCCATAAAAGAAAACGAACGTGTTTCAACTGCCTCTTCCAGAATAATAGGCTACAGCGCAGATGAGGTCGCCGAAGCCATAAACAGTCTTTTACACGGAAAGGTAAATGCAGAGGGCTGTGTAAAGCTTATGGACGAATACAGGATAGCGGCGGCTGCAAAGCAGGGTGCGGAAGGATTTTAAATCAAATTTTAATTTTGCCGATGTTGACATAATTCGGCATAGATGATATAATTTCATATGTATTTTTCAGGCGAAAAGCCTGCATCATAATATATAAATCCAAAATACAGGTGAAAAAAATGATATATATACAGCAGCTTTTTGAAAACAAAGCAATTATTGCTTCTGTTATTGCGTGGGCTGTGGCTCAGATAATAAAAATAATACTTGATCTCATCTCCAACGGAAGCATTAACTGGAATCTCATATTCTCATCAGGCGGCATGCCCAGCTCACACAGCGCCTTCGTATGCGCTCTGGCTGTAATGACAGGACTTAATCAGGGCTTTGACTCTGCTATATTTGCCGTGACGTTTGCCTTTGCCGCTGTGGTAATGTACGATGCTGCCGGCGTAAGAAGAGCTGCAGGCTCCCATGCAGTAATAATAAACAAGCTCATGGATAATTTTAATATAAAGCTGGACGAAAAGCTTAAGGAATTTATCGGGCACACTCCTATACAGGTAGGCGCAGGCGCCATACTCGGTATAGTAATAGCCATAATATATTACAATTTCATATGAAATTAAAAAGAACCGCCGCATTATGCTCCTAGATCATAATGCGGCGGCTTTATTTTGTCTGGGGACGGGGATCTTTTTATGTTTGGTAAAGCCGACCTAAGCCGTTCCACTCTGACGGAAGAGTGCAATATTAATTTTCGCTGTCTATGACCTGCTTAGCCATAGCTATAAGCTCATCCTTTGGGATATGAGCGTCCATATCCATAAGGCAATAGCTTACATTTGAGTCTGTCCATACTACGGAAGCGTTATCCTTAAGCTCTACCTCCTGAGAACCGTAGCTTACCTCAAGCTCCTTCTTGTCCATAAGCTCTCTGTCCTCTGCCGTAAGCTCATATCCCGGCGGAACGAACTTATACTTTATACTGTCATAGTAAAGAGTCTTTCCCTTGTACTCTATAGGCTCTCCGTTTTTTTCTTCGGTATGGGTATCGGGCTTTGTTCCCAAAGTAAGTATACCGCCGTCTGTCTTATACCAGAAGCTTATATCTCTGTACTTGTCCACAACATTTCCGTCAGCGTCCTTTTCCTCTGTTTCTCCCGGACTGGCAAAGTCAAAGTCATACTTGCCAAGCTTTTCAACATACTTTGGAGAGTAGTCTATTATCTTGCTCAGCTCTGCCTGTGTCGGAAAGTGCTTTATATCGTCAAGCCTTGAAGAATGAGCTGACATGGACACTACCTTTCCGCTGCCTATTGCCGTTACCGCTCCTATTACACATATTGCTGCACAAAGGGCAACTATCTTTTTAGCCGTAAAACCTTTTTTCATATAAATATTCTCCTTTTCAACCGAATTTTTAATGCTGTCAAGCATAGCATCATCAGGAGAAATATCCAAAGCCTTGTTTTCAAGAGCCTTTTTAATTTTTTCATCAATATCCATTACAATACCTCCCTGCTGCCTATAAGCCTTTTAAGCTGTTTTCTTGCCGTATTGAGCCTTGATTTGACCGTACCCTCACGACACGACATTGCTTCTGCGATCTCCTTTATGCTCATTTCATCGTAATAAAAAAGTATCACAGTCGTTTTAAGCTTTGTGTTGAGCTTTTCTATACAGTCATACAGCTCGCTGTCGCTTTTGTCGGTAAAATACCGGTCATTTACAGCCTTTTCAGCCTTTTCAAATATGTTCTCCACAGGCAGTACTCTCTTTGACTTTTTTATTTCTCTGTATGCCAGCCTTGTCAATATTTTGTAAAACCATGATCTGAAAGCGGAGATGTCTTTAAGAGAGCCTATGTATTTCCAGCATTGTATAAAGGTCTCCTGCAAAACATCTTCTGCCATATATCTGTCGGAGGTTATAAGATAGGCAGTTCTGAGTCCGACGCTGCCGTATAACTCAAACAGCCTGTCAAGAGCGGTAATATCTCCACGCTTTAAAGCCTCTATTATTTTTTCCTCACTCATATTTGACCTCCTTGAAGCGCTTCTGTATATAAGAGCGGCAGGAAATAAAAAAGGTTCATTTTTTTTGAAAAAAATTTTTATATAGGCAAACAGGTATTTATGTTTTACAAGCAAGACTGTTCATACTTATCTGGCGGTATTGAAAACGGTAGTTATATACACCTCTCTGAATTTGAATCTGTTTTTTATTGCCCTGAGTCCCTTAAGGGCTGTTTTATAGTCCTGATAGAAGCCGAAAACGGTGGGACCGCTTCCGCTCATCATACTTCCTATAGCGTCATTTTCAAGCATAGTGTTTTTCACTTCATTTATAACAGGATAGTTTTTAACGGTAACGCTTTCCAGAACATTGCACATGTTGCGGCATATTCCCTCCAGATCCTTAGCCTTTATAAGCTCTATCATCTTTTCGTTATCGGGACGCTTCTCTACATTCTTTATATCGAAGGCGCCAAATACCGCAGCTGTGGACACATTTACAGGAGGCTTTGCCACAAGCACGGTACAGTCGGGAAATGGCGGAAGAGGAGTAAGCACCTCTCCTATACCCTCTGCAAGGGCGGTACCTCTCATAATGCAATAGGGAACATCTGCTCCAAGCTCTTTGCCTATTGCCATAAGCTCCTTATCTCCTGCGTTTATGGCAAAAAGATTCCTTATGCCTATAAGAGCTGCCGCACAGTCTGTACTTCCTCCCGCCATGCCTGCGGCAACAGGTATATTTTTGGACAGCTCTATGCATATGCCCTCTTCAATATTATATCTTTCCTTCATAGCGGCGGCGG
The DNA here is from genome assembly GCA_947589405.1 of uncultured Clostridia bacterium. Classification (GTDB taxonomy): domain Bacteria; phylum Bacillota; class Clostridia; order Lachnospirales; family CAG-274; genus CANPXH01. The sequence goes on from CANQBT010000011.1 coordinate 9,456, forward strand.
CTCTGTACACAAGATTCCTTTCATCACAGGGCAGCCAGCTGAGGTTGGACTTCATCTCTATATTTCCCGTATCGGTTTTTTTGATATACAGGTTGTCGCACAGATTTATAGTCTGCATTATCATAGAAAGGTCATGATAGCCGTCCTCACGTTTTCCCAGTACGTCAAGTGTTATATTGATTTTTGCTCTGGCGTTGAGTTTAATTGAATCCATAGACTTTCTCCTTAAAATATATACTTAAATTAAGTATAGCTTTTTGTTATATTATAGTCAAATGATTTTTAAATAAAAAAGTTGAAAATCATCGGCACATATGATATTATAAAATCAAATAAGTATGCATTTTACTGACAAGGAGGTATCATATGAACTACAAAAAGGAATTTATAAAATTCATGTGTGACGCAGGCGTGCTCACCTTTGGCGAATTTACACTAAAAAGCGGCAGGAAGGCGCCTTATTTTATAAATACCGGTAACTACAAAACAGGGGAGCACATTGCAAAGCTGGGAGAATTCTATGCCAGATGTATAGAAGAAAACGGCGTTGACGCCAATGTATTTTTCGGTCCTGCATACAAGGGCATTCCTCTTGCCGTAGCCGCTGCAATAGCCCTTTACGGCAGCACAGGCAGATCCGTAAACTACTGCTTTAACAGAAAGGAAGCAAAGGATCACGGAGAAGGCGGCGTTATAGTGGGACACAAGCTTCAATCAGGAGATAAGGTAGCGGTCATAGAGGACGTCATAACAGCAGGGACCGCTATAAGAGAGACCCTTCCTATACTTAAAAATGCTGCCGATGTTGAAGTGAGCTGTGTTATCATTTCCGTTGACAGAATGGAAAAAGGCAAGGGTGAGAAGTCAGCCGTGCAGGAGGTATATGATGAGTTTGGCATAAAGGTATATCCCATAGTGACCGTATGCGACATAATAGAATGCATAGAGGACGGAACAATAGAGGGAAAGGAATACCTTGAGGCTATGAAGGAATACAGAAAAAACTATGGCATTGAAATGTAATTGTAATAATTGTCATATAATGGTATTTGAATAATTGACAATTATCTGTTATACTTAAAACTATAAGGGGCAGGGAAAAATAACCTGTAAAAAAAAGAAAGGTGTGAATTTTATGAAGAGAGTTGTAAGCTTATTTATAACTATGACGGTACTGCTTTCAGCCATATGCTTTCCGTCATTTACAAATGCCGCTACAGAATATGTAACGGTGTATCTCAATGAGAAGGCTATCGATTTCCCTACGACTGACGCAAGACCGCAGATTTTCAGCAACAGAACATATGTGCCTGTTAGAAAGACATGCGAGGCTCTTGGACTTACAGTCGATTGGAATTCCAAGACAGAAACATTGACATTCAACAGAGCAGGCGTCGTTATATCACATACGATGCGCTCAACAATAGTATATGTAAACGGCGAAGCTGTTAATTTCGACACTCCGTCAATAAACAAGAACAACAGGACCCTTATGCCTATAAGAATGCTGGCAGAATCTATCGGAGCTATTGTTACATGGGATAATCCTACCAGAAGCGTACATATTACCACAAATGAATCCGTTGTTGCCACTCCTACTACTCCGGCTGCTTCCGCAACAGATGTTGCGATCAATTCACTTACCGTTGACAAGCAGAGCGTAAGCAATGAGGACACGGTCACATTTACCGCAACGGCTAATTCCTCAACCGAAAAGGTGAAATTTGTAAATGCTTCAAACAGCAATGAGCTGGCTGAGATCGACAAATACGTTGCCAACAGCGACGGCACAAGAACATTTATATATGAGCATAAGTGCGTAAACGACACAAACGGTCAGATAATACTTAATGTACAAGCTGTTCCCGGAAATGCTTCCGCATATTCAGATGCCGCTTCAGCTGCAAAGACTGTAGGCGTGATAATATCAAATGAAAAGAAGAGCAGCGATAAGGAAGATAACGGCGATTACAAATCAGAATATATGTTAAGCTGCAAGCTTCTCAATCCTAAGGTACAGACCGACAGCGAAGCCAGATTAAAGATAAAGACTACAGATGACGTAAGGCGTGTAAAGGTAACGAATGACTTTAACAGCCGTTCCGTTACTTCCGATGAGTACGATGAGGACAGCGATGACAACAGGACCTTCAACTGTGAGGTCGAGATGACCGAAGAGGGCAAGCATAAGCTCTATGTATATCTCTATGTATCAAGAGACGGCGACTATGAGGACGTATACGAAACTCTTACCGTAGATGTAGACGATGATTATGACGAGGACGATGTGGAATATGACGACCTTGAAATAATAGATATGTGGCTCAACAATGACTACGGCTATAAGGGCTATGATACTACAGTTTATGTAAAGACATCTAAAGATGTAGAGTATCTTGAGCTTCTCAGAGAGGGTCAGGAGCCCGGCGAGGGTCTTACCCGCTCTGCTACAGAGGAAAAATATACAAGCTATTATTACTGGGAATTCCCATTTGAGGTAAAGCAAACGGGAGATATGAAATATACCCTTCTTGCATACAATGAAGATGAGGATTATGTATCCGAGACCTTCAAGCTGGAGGGACGTCCCTTTGACAGATACGATCCTGCGGTACTGAGTATAGATCAGAGAAGCTCTACCGTAATAGAGGGCGATGACATTACAATAAACGTTACATGTACAGGCGTAACTGACAGAATAAGGGTAACAAGAGGTACGTCAAATACCGTATATGAATCTGAAAAGCAGGGTTCAAGCTCAAGCTCAACAAAGACCTTCAGAGCTACCTTTACTGTAGACGATATAGATTCAGACTACTATGTAACAGCCTATGACACCTCAGATAACTATGACAGAATGAAGTTCAAGATCACAGGCGATGTTTACGGCGAAATAAAGATAATAGACTATGATCTTGAGGACGACAATATCGAGGAAGGCGATCTTGTAAACATTACAGTTACAACATCTAACTCCTGTGAGAAAATATGGATAGAGGACAACCGAGGCGAAAGAGTTTCTCCTATTCACAGCAAGCCTAAGAGGGAAAAGAATGAAAACTACGAATGGGAGATAACATTCTCTCCTATTGAAGACGGCAGAAGATCCTACACTATTGTTGCAGAAGACGACAATAAAAATCAGGATACAGACGACTTTGTAGTAAGAATAAGCTAAATAAGACATACGGGCTCCTGCATTATGCGGGAGCCTGTTTTTACAGGAGGAAATTTATGATCCATATACTTTGCGGCGATGGCAAGGGAAAGACTACCTCCGCCATAGGCATGGCTGTAAGGGCAGCGGGAAGAGGAATAAATGTAGCCTTTGTGCAGCTGCTTAAGGGCATAGATACAGGCGAGATACACATACTCTCTGAAATAGAAGGCATCGATATTATAAGAAATAATTCAGTCAACTCCTTTGACTATAAAAATATACCCAATATTGACAAAATACACAATGAAATGCTTAAGGACATAGACACAGCACATTACGACATGGTAATACTGGACGAGGCTGCCGCAGCCTATAACTGCGGATATGTGGACAAAGCTCTTATGAATAATTTTATATCGGAATTTCCCAAAAATAAAGAGCTTGTGCTCACAGGCAGAGATCCTGATGAAAATTGGATAAAAGCAGCCGACTACGTAAGTGAAATAAAAAAGATAAAGCACCCTTATGACAAGGGCATAAAAGCAAGGGAGGGTATAGAACTGTGATAAAAGCTGTAGTTTTTGATATGGACGGTACTCTTGTGAACTCACTGGAGGATATAGCATTCAGCGTAAACTGCGCCCTTGCGGAATACGGCTACAAGAGCAGAAGCCTTGAAGAGATAAGGTCCTTTGTGGGAAACGGAGCCGATATGCTTATAAAAAGGGCATTGCCCTCCGATGGGCAAAAGGACTTTGACAAGGTATTCAATACATACAGAGGTCATTATAAGAAGAACCTTTGCGTCAGAACAAAGCCCTATGACGGTATTATCCCGCTTCTTGATACATTGAAGAGCATGGGAATAAAAACCGCCGTTGTCACAAACAAAAATGACGACGATGCAAAATACATTGCAGATAAGCTGCTTAAAAATAAAATAGATGCCGTTGTCGGCGCAGATCTTAATAAAAGAAAAAAGAAGCCTGATCCCGAGCCTGTACTTCTTGCCCTTAATATGCTTGGCGTCAGCAGAAATGAAGCCTATTACGCAGGGGATTCCGAAACCGATATAGAAACAGCACGTAATTCAGATATGAAATGCATAGGCTGTAGCTGGGGCTTCAGAGAAAGAAGCATACTTGAAGAATGTGACTTTATAGCTGACAAAGCCCAAGATATTATAAAAATAATATCAGAGGAAGCTGTTGCGTTATAATCCGGGCTAAAAGGGAGCTTAATGGGATGACTCCCCTCTAGCCTCCCCATTGCACCGAAAGATTTATCGGACGCTCTGTAAGAGCGGCTTTCGGCTTGCCGAAAGTGCTGACATGCGTAGCATGGTGGAAGGGTCATTAGCAATACTAATGTAGGGTCGACCCTTCAGTCAGCGCAGTTCAAAGTCTTATTATTTCAAAACCTTTGACTGCGCTGACAGCTTCCCTTCTCTGAAGGGACGCCTTAGGTTTATGTTCCTCAAAGGCTTTATTCGGAAAGACAATATTCATAACTAACTAAAAAACTATAGGGAACGTCTAACTAGGCTCCCCCTTCGTAAGGTTCAGCACTTTTGCTTCGCAAAAGCAAGCCTTCGGCTTGGTGGATAACTTCTTCCGCTGCAATGGAGCTGTCAGCCCAACCATTTCTTTGAATTGAAAATACTTTTGCATTGGGCTGTCGAAAGGGTCGATACTGTCATGCAAAAAAGGTGCGGATACCGCTTACGCATATCTGCACCTTTTTGACCTTAACGTAGCCTATAACCTGTCCCAACAGGGGGCTTTGGTATTCGAGCTATTTAATTTTATCCTCGATATTATCCGCCATACTCTCAGCCTTATCCGATACGGCTTCCGCCATATCTCCGACCTTGTCCTGTACGGCTTCCGCCATATCTCCTGCTTTGTCAGATACGCTTTCTGCCATATCCTCAGCCTTATCAGATATGTTATCCGCCATATTATCAGCCTTGTCAGATACGCTTTCCGCCATATCTCCGACCTTGTCAGATACGCTTTCCGCCATATTCTCAGCCTTGTCCTTTACGACCTCCGCTGCCTTTTCTGCTTTATCTGATATTATTTCTGTCTTGTCTGTAATGTCCTCAGGTCCATTGCCCTCTTCATGCACAGGCTCTACCACAACATCATGATCAAAATCCGCCTTGCGAGGCTTGTTTCTCATCTCTGATATTTTAGAGCTTATAATATCTACGGATTTTTTGGCGCCGTCTGTTAGCTCTATAGATACATTTTTTACTGTATCGGCAGCTTTTTTCACAACAGGCTTTGCGCTGTCCACTACTGCATAAACGCCTTCCTTGACGGCAGATAATGTACTGCCTGCCGAAAGGGTTTCTATAAGCTTGCAGGCTTCATCTGCGGATATTTTTCCTTCTTCTACCATTTTTAATACAGCCATTGTTTCTTTTTTCATAAAATTACCTCCTTGTTTATGTTTAAAGCATAAAGCTGACTAGGACTCTGCCTTTTGCTTCATGTAGGGCATGTCCGCCTCGATTATTTTTTTGACAGTATCGGGAAGAGCCGCAGCTTCCTCCTTTGTCATAAGAGTTGTTTCTATAGGCGGATGAATGTACAGATTTACAACAGCAGGCTTTATAATATAGTGATTACCCTCCATCACTCCCATAGTATTGTCTATAGTAATGGGAACAATGGGCTTTTTGGCCTTAGTGGCAAGCTTAAAGCTGCCTGCCTTGAAATTCCCTATCCTGCCTGTCCTGCTTCTTTTGCCTTCAGGGAATATAACCATATTTATACCGCTTTTAAGCTGTTTTATTCCCTCTAAAATTATCTGAGCAGACTGCTTTATATCATCTCTGTCCATAAAAAGGCAATGTATTCTCCTCATCCATTGATTTACCCAAGGGAATTTTCCAAGCTCTACCTTTGCAATAAATCCCTTAGGCACGGGAATATATGACAAAAGCAAAAGTATATCGAAATTGCTCTGGTGATTGCACATAAATACAATACCGTTTTCCTTTGGTATATTCTCTATGCCATATACGTTCACTTTGGCTCCGCTGTCATTCATTCTGTCCTTTGCCCAGCCTGTAACCATAGAGTATACGAAATCCTCATATTCCTGATTTTTCCCCAATGCCAGCATTTTATCAGCCTTTTTTAGTTCTCCGTTATGCAGAGCAAGGGAAAAAATAAATTTCAGATACCATTTGATCGTCCTGAACATATTTAACATCTCCTTGAAAATTAAAAAAAACTCTTTAGAAATTCGGAAAAGTATGGTAAACTATATATATTAGTATACAATACTTTTTACAAAAATAAAAGTTTTTTTTGGAGTAAATATGAAAGAGAGAGAAATTGCGCTGAATATACTTGCGGATATACTTGACGAAGGCGCCTATAACAACATTATACTGAGAAAGACTCTGAATATACACCAAGAGCTTAACGCCGTACAGAAGGCATTTATCACAGAGCTTGTAAACGGTACCCTGAGAAATCTTATAAATATAGACTATATAATAAACAGCTTTTCAAAAACACCTGTCGGCAAAATGAAGCCCTTTATAGCCTGTAATATAAGACTTGGCGTCTATCAGATAATGTATATGGACAAGGTCCCTGAAAGCGCCGCCTGCAATGAAGCGGTAAAGCTTGCCAAAAAAAGAGGCTTTTCTTCTCTTTCGGGCTTTGTGAACGGTGTGCTGAGAGCTGTAGCAAGAAACAGCGGCAATATAGTATACCCCTCAGACAAAAAGGAATACCTTTCCGTTAAATATTCATATCCCCTCTGGCTTATAGAATACTGGCTCAAGGAATATACATACGAAACCGTTGAACGAATATGTGAAGCCGGCAGCAGACCTCCTCACGTAAGCATATGCGTAAATACCCTGCGCACAAGCAAGGAGGCTCTGGCAAAAATACTCGAAGGGGAGGGTATGGAAATCAACAGTAATACTTTGTTTGACAACAGCTTATATTTATATAGGACAAACAATATTTCCCAAAGCAAGGCGTACAAGGAAGGACTTTTCCATATTATGGACGAAAGCTCTCTTGCTGCCGTAAAGATACTTGACCCGCAAAAGGGAAGTACCGTGCTTGACCTATGTGCAGCTCCCGGAGGAAAAAGCTTCGCAGCGGCAGAGATCATGGAAAACACAGGTACTGTTATCTCGGGAGATATACATGAGCACAAGGTAAGGCTTATAGAAGAAGGCGCATTGCGTCTGGGCTTAAGCTGTATAAAAGCCGTATTGAGAGATGCCGAGATACCCTATGAAAATACCGATGCCGACTATGTTATTGTCGATGCGCCCTGCTCAGGGCTGGGACTTGTGAGAAAAAAGCCCGATATTAAATACACCAAAAGCATAAAGGATATAGAAGAGCTTGCCGCAATACAGAGAAAAATACTTGCCGCAGCAGAAAAAAGCGTTTCAAAAAAGGGAACCCTACTCTATTCCACATGTACAATATCACAAAAGGAAAATGCCGATAATGTAAAATGGTTCTGCGACAAATTCGGCTTTGAGCCCGTACCCTTTGATATGCCGGGAAAAATAAATTACGCCGAATCGTCGGAGGGCTTTATACAAATATTGCCCTGCGATCACGATACAGACGGTTTTTTTATAGCTAAGCTAAGGAGAAAATAGTATGAGCAAGTCGGACCTGCGTTCTCTGACATTGGAAAAGCTTGGCGCCGAGCTTGAAGCTCTGGGCGAAAGACCCTTTCGTGCAAGGCAGATATTCAGCTGGCTCCACTCTAAATACGTATTGGATATAGATGAAATGACAGACATTTCCAAAGGGCTTAGAGAACAGTTAAAAATTAAATTTACATTAAATAATATAAAAATAGTTGAAAAAATCTCTTCAATGGAGGATAATACAGTTAAGTATCTTTTTGACATAGGAGACGATATTGTAATAGAAAGCGTACTTATGCGGTATTCCTACGGCAATGCGGTATGCATAAGCTCTCAGGCAGGCTGCCGTATGGGCTGTACATTTTGCGCTTCCACAACAGGGGGACTTGAAAGAGATCTGACAGCAGGAGAAATGGCTCAGCAGATATATGAAATACAAAAGGACACAGGAGAAAGAGTATCCAATGTGGTCATAATGGGAAGCGGAGAACCTCTTGACAATTTTGACAATGTAATGGACTTTCTGGAAATAATTCATGACAAACACGGTACAGGTCTGAGTCACAGACATATTACACTTTCTACCTGCGGACTTACAGACAAGATATACAGACTTGCGGAAAAGCAGCTACAGATAACGCTGGCTATTTCCCTTCATGCTCCCAATGACGATATACGGCAGAAAACAATGCCCGTAGCGCTTAGGTACAGCTTTGACTCTGTGCTTAAAGCGGCAAAGGACTATGCCAACACTACAAAAAGACGAGTTACATTTGAATACGCCCTTATACAAGGCGTAAACGACAGCACGGAAAACGCTCTTGAGCTTGCCTCACGCCTTAGAGGTATAATGTGTCATGTAAATCTTATACCTGTAAACGATGTGGCGGAAGCCAATTATATAAGAAGCAGCGAAAAGAGTATCAAAGCCTTTGCGCATACGCTGTCAGAAAATAATATAGAAACAACTATACGCCGCAGACTTGGCAGCGATATAAACGCTGCCTGCGGACAGCTCAGAAAGAGATATAAAGAAAACAGAGGTGGTTAAAATGTATGGATTCGGAGCAAGCCATGTAGGCAGAGTACGGCTTAATAATGAGGACTCCATATTTGTATCAAACGATGCTGTAGGCAATCTTGATAACCTTTATATTGTAGCCGACGGCATGGGAGGACACAAAGCGGGACAGGTTGCCAGCAATGCTGCAATAGAAAGCTTTGTAGCCGGTATCAGAAGCGGAGAGGACGAGGAACCTCTCGACATAATGATAGGCGGCGTGTCTAACGCTAACAACGCCGTTTACACTCTGGGACAGGCGCATGAAGAATACTCCAACATGGGAACCACTATGATCGCATGTACCATAAAGGGAGCCGTACTGTATGCCGCTCATGTAGGCGATTCCAGACTGTACAGGATCTCAGGCGGCAAAATAACACAGGTGACAAACGATCACTCCTATGTAGCCGAAATGGTAAGAGCAGGAAAAATGACTGAAGAGGAAGCTCTTATTCACCCGCAGAGAAGCTGTATCACAAGGGCGGTAGGCACCGACAGCTCCGTAAGGGTAGACGGGATTATTGTAAATGTCGATTCCAAAGACCTGTTTATAATATGCAGCGATGGTCTAAGCAACATGGTAACAAAGGAAGAAATGCTTGAAATATGCCTTGACAAAAGCAAGAGCGTAGAGGAAAGAGTACATCTTCTCATAGAAAAAGCAAACGAAAAAGGCGGACCTGATAATATTTCCGCTATTCTCATAGATTTGGAGGAATGGCAATGATATTAGAAAAAAACCGCATTATAAACGAAAGATATAAAATAATAGAAAAAATAGGCACAGGCGGCATGGCTATAGTCTATAAAGCCAAAGACCTTAAGCTTGACAGAGATATTACATTCAAGGTCCTCAAGCAGGAATTTACAGAGGACGAGGATTTTATAAACCGCTTCAGTACAGAGGCGGTGGCAGCCGCTCAGCTTTCAAATACAAACATAGTAAGCGTATACGATGTTGGCAACGATGGAGATATATATTATATCGTAATGGAGTATATTGACGGCTTTACTCTTAAAGAGCTTATATATAACAAGGCGCCCTTCTCCAATGAGGACTCGGCAGAAATAGCTATACAGATAGCTTCAGCTCTGGATCATGCTCATATGAACGGCATAGTACACAGGGATATAAAGCCTGAAAATGTGCTTATAACAAAGGTCGGAGATGAAGGCGAAGCAAAGGTTACGGACTTTGGCATTGCCAAAGCTGCCAAGCTTTCAAATACCTCAGATGATTACATGGGTTCAATACACTACTTCTCACCCGAGCAGGCAAAGGGCGAGAATGTAGATAACAGAAGCGATATATATTCTCTGGGAATAGTGCTCTATGAAATGGTAACAGGCAAGCTTCCCTTTAACGGCAACGAGCCTATTGACCTTGCAATGCAGCATATTAAAAATCCCATACCCGATCCCAGAGCCATCAATCCAGATGTATCTGAGGATATTGTGGAAATAATTAAAAAGGCATGCTCAAAGGAGCCTAAGAACAGATACCAGACTGCAAAGGAAATGATAAGCGCCCTTAAGCAGGCAATAGGCACGACCAGGCTGGACTGGGACGATATTGACGATTATGCCGACGATATTCCCAACTCCCGTAGCAACGGCACTATAAAATACGATCCCAATAAGCTGGAGGATCCCGAAAGCAAATTTGACGAAAACGAATATGACGAATATGACGATGACAATGACGCACAATATGACGACGATGACAATGACGCAGAATACCGCTCAAAGGAAAAGAAGGTGATCGCTGCGGCAATAATCACAGGTGTATTCCTTATATTGGTACTGACATTCGGAAGCAGATATGTCAGCAAAACACTTTACGGCGATACCATAAAGGTACCCGATTTTGTAGGCATGAATTATGAAAAGGCATGTATCAAGGCAGAAAGAAAAGGAATAACCATAGAGAAAAAGGACGTATATGAAGAAGGCGTTGAGTCAGGAGAGGTAATAAGACAATCTCCCGAAAAAGGCGAAAGAATAAATCCTGAGGATATTGTCATTCTTCATGTAAGCATTGGCGGAGGAGATATACAGGTCCCCTCTGTTGAAAACATGATGAAGTCAAAAGCCGAAGAGATACTTGCAAAGCAGGGGCTTAGGCTAAGCGGCGATGTGGAATATGTACACAGCGATAAGCCTGTAGGCACTATTATTTCTCAATCTCCCGAAGCAGGCTCTATGGTCAGCTCAGATACAGAAATAAAGGTAAAGATAAGTCAGGGCGGTCTTGACGAAGAGGTTGCTATGCCCGACTGCCGCAACAAAACAAGAGAGGAAGCGACAAAGCTTCTCCTTGAGCTTGGCATTACAGGAAAGTTTTTAGAAGGCTACAGCGATACTGTAGAAGTAGACCACATTATCGATCAGGGCATAGATCCGGGCACAATGATAACCACCGGCAGCAGCGTTACTCTTACTGTAAGCAAGGGCAAAAACGAAGAGACCAATTCAGAAGATGTACTTATACCTCAGATAGTGGTACCGCCTGTAGTGGAGCTGGAGACCCAGCCCTATGTTGCTCCTGACGATACTCATGACGATTCCATACAGGAAGAGACCGTAATGCAGGATTCTCCAAAGAGCGTGAATATACCTGTAAATCCGAGTCAGGACGTGCTTCAGGACAGCAATTCTCTCAGGATCACCGCAACTACAGACGGAGTTGAAAGAGTAATAAGCGAAGGTACCTATAACAAAGGAGATTTCCCCTTTACCGTCAGAGATACTACTTCAGGAACTACGGAATACAAGGTATACGTAAACGGCGAAGAGATACACAGCGAAACAAGGTAACTCATATATGGAAAAAGGCAGAATAATAAAGGGAGTCGGAGGCTTATACTATATAGCCTCCGACGGCATTATATATGAATGCAGCGCAAGAGGAAAATTCAGGAAAGCAAAAATAACTCCCACGATCGGAGATCATGTTCGCTTTACGATACTTGACAAGGAAAATAAAAAAGGTTCTCTGGACCTAATTGAAAAAAGGAAAAACATACTTCTGAGACCAAGAGTTGCCAATATAGACTGTGCGGTCATGACCTTAGCAGCGGCAAGTCCCGATATCAATATGGATCTTCTGGACCGCTTTCTTGTGCTGGCGGAGGAGAGGAAAATTCCCGAAGTAATAATATGCATAAACAAAAGCGAGCTGGCAGCAGACGGACTTGAAGAAAAGCTCAGACAAATATACGGCAATTGCTATACTCTTGTATTTACATCGGCTCAAAAGCACACAGGCATAGATGAGCTTAAAGCTCTGCTCAAAGGCAAGGTATCCGTATTTGCAGGACCCTCAGGAGTAGGCAAATCCAGTCTTATCAACTGTATAATACCTGAAAGCAACAGGCAGACAGGGGAAATAAGCCGAAAGATAGAAAGAGGAAAACACACCACAAGACAGGTGGAGCTTATAGAAACAGGCGACAACACATATATTGTGGATTCTCCGGGCTTCACCTCACTTACTTTGGAATTTATAAAGCCTGAAGAGCTTCAGCTGTATTTCAGAGAGTTTAGGGACTATATTGACAAATGCCGCTTTGCAGACTGCGCCCATATACATGAGCCTGACTGCGTCATAAAAGAAAACATAGGAAAAACAATATCTCAGGAAAGATACGATGCCTTTGTGCGTCTGTACAGCGAATTAAGGAGTCAACGATGAAATATATATTGTCACCATCATTACTTTCGGCTGATTTTGCACGACTGGAAAAAGATATAAGACTGTGTGAGAACAACAATGTGTCTTACCTCCATATAGATGTTATGGACGGTCATTTTGTACCTAATATTTCAATAGGCGTGCCTGTTGTGAAGAGCATAAGGAAATGTACAAAGCTTGTGCTGGACGTGCATCTTATGATAAGTCAGCCCGAAAAATATATAAAGGCCTTTGCCGAAGTAGGTTCCGATATTATAAATATACACTATGAAGCGGAGGGAGATAAAATATCTCTCCTCAAGGAAATAAGAGCTATGGGCAAATCCCCCGCTCTTACCATAAAGCCCAAGACATCATACAAAGAGGTATTAGACCTTGCAGAATATGTGGACATGTTCCTTGTAATGAGCGTAGAGCCGGGCTTTGGAGGACAAAGCTTTATAGAAAGCACTCTCAAAAATGCCGAAGGTCTTGCTGAATACAGAGAAAAAAACAGCTTGAGCTATGATATAGAAATGGACGGCGGCATAAACGCCGACAATGCTGCGGCGCCTCTTGACTCAGGTGTAAATATAATTGTGGCAGGGTCTGCCATATTCGGAGCTTCCGACCCTGAAGGAGAGATAAAAAGCTTCAACAAAATTTTAAACAGATATGAGGAAATGCAATGAAAACGATCATAATAGGCAACGGAGATATAAATAACTATGATATAGTAAGGGAATATTTTGACGGTGCGTATATAATAGCCTGTGACGGCGGGCTTCGTCATTGCAGGGCAATGATGATAGTTCCCAACATAATGGTGGGAGATTTTGACTCTGCCGATAAATCGGACGTGGCTTTTTACGAGGAAATGGGCGTGCTTCGCAAAAGCTATCCTGCAAGAAAAGATATGACCGATATGGAAATAGCTCTGGAGGCCGCTCTTGAAAAAAATTCAGAAGAAATTTATATCGTAGGCGGTCTGGGAACACGCTTTGACCATAGCCTTGCCAATATCCACATACTTATAAAGACTATAAGAAAAGGCGTCAGGACCTATCTTCTGGATGAACACAATATCATAACTCTTGTAGAGGATTCTATTGAAATAATAGGAGAGAAGGGACAAACAGTTTCTCTCATACCTCTTACTACTGAGGTAACAGGCATAGAAACAAAAAATATGGAATACCCCCTTTACAACAGGACTCTTACCGTAGGCAGCTCTATCGGCATAAGCAATGTAATGACTAAAAAGGAGGCCTTCATTTCTGTAAAAGGCGGTATACTCATCGTAATAATGTCTAAGGAATGATACATATGAAAAAAATAACTGCGGTGCTTATAGCAATACTGTGTTTTTTTAATACATCTTTTATAAGCGCAGATACAAACCCCTATAAAATTACGGTAAACAAATCAACTAACTGTGTGACCGTATATAAGGCTGATGAAAATGGAGAGTACAAGCCCTTTAAGGCAATGATATGCTCCGTAGGCAAAAATAATTCCACACCTTCGGGCAGCTTCAGAACGCAGGCACGATATGAATGGCGTCCTCTTTTCGGCAATGTTTACGGTCAGTATGCAACAAGAATACACGGACATATATTGTTTCATTCGGTATATTACAAAAAGCAAAGCCGTGATACTCTTCAGACTGAAGGCTATAATCAGCTGGGAAGCGCAGCGTCTATGGGCTGCATAAGACTGACTGCCGGCGATGCAAAATGGATATATGACAACTGTTCCGTCGGTACACAGGTAGATATTATAAACAGCGGCTCAGATCCTCTTGAAAGACCGCAGGCAATAAAGCTTGGTGCAAACGCTACATACCCTCAATGGGATCCCACAGACCCGGACCCTGCAAATCCATGGAAAAATGAAGGCGTAAAGTTTCATTATATATCCCTTAACAAAAAAATCTCAAAAAGCAAGGACCTTACTTCTGAAAAGCTTGCGGAAATTATAAAATATGGCGTGGTCGCCTTCGATACTGCCAACAATATAATCGATTATGATGTCAGCTACAACATTTCCCCTTCCGAAAAAGGTACATATGACGTAAAATATTTTGCCACAGACGTTCTCGGAAACTATGGCGAAATAAAAGGGACCGTAACTATTGAATAAAAATTATCGATAGACGCTGAAAAAAGTAAACGGGATCTTACACTTGAATATTTAAAAAGCTGCTGGGACTGTACTGATCCCACATTACCAATGGTTCAAGCTTTAAAATGTAAAAAATTCGCTTTTCCCAAAATATTAAAACATATAATGTCCACCGGGTCTATCCAAAAGATTGCGTAAACCTCTAAACTGATATAATAAAAAACAGTTTGGAGGTTTTATTTATGAAGAGGTACAAAAGAATAAAAACGAAAGTCCTGAAAGGAAGGCATTGAAAGAAATGATATTGTTGATCCTTTAAGGTACTTTAGACGGTGAATATGAGTTTTGTGCAGTCAAGAAATATCGGAATACTCTTACACAGAATGTTGAGAAAAATAATCATGTTTATGTATGCAAAAGGCATGACGACCGATGATATTGAAAGCCATTTTAGAGAATTACTATAGTCGTATAGTGGATAAAAGGCTGCTGATCGGCAAATAATGGCATGAAAGGCATCTTAAAGAGGCTTATGTCATAGTATATCTTATACTTGATTCGATACATTTTCATGTACATATCGACGGAAGGGTCGTTCAAAACATACCCCAAATCTACACACATTTTTTTTAATTATTTGTTTATACAATGTTCATAACTATATGTTAAAATACCTATAAAATAAAAAAGGAAGGGTGATTTTATGAAATTAGCAAGAAATTTATTTATTATGTGTGCGGCTGTGGCTCTCATATTGGTATCTGTCCACATGTGTGTTGCAGACAATTTCAATATGCATGTAGTTGAGCAGAACGGCGTGGCAAAGCTTATGCTTACATATAATCAGAAGCAGTATGAGGTTGTGCTTACTCCTGTAGGTCAGACGACCCCTCAGACCGTTCAGACGGCTCCTCAGACTCCTCAGACTACACAGACGACTCCTCAGACAGGCACTCAGCAAGCTGCCATAACTCTTGAGGAGGCAAAAAGCATTGCCTTAAAAGATGCCGGACTCACAACAGCCGATTTTGTAAAGACAAAGCAGGATTATGACGACGGCAGACTTGTTTATGAAATAGACTTCAGAGGAAATGACAAGGAATACGAGTATGATATAGAAGCTTCCACAGGCAGAATACTTAAGACCGATGTAGAGCCGTATTTCAGCCCTGTGAACAATAATGCTCAACAGAACACACAGCAGACAGCCGTTACCGCAGCCGAAGCCGAAGAGATAGCATTGAAGGACGCAGGCTTTACAAAGGCTAATGTAACATATATACACACCCATAACGACAGAGATGACGGAAGGGTAGAGTATGATGTGGAATTTTTGGCAAACGGCGCCAAATATGAATATACTATCGGCGCTGACGACGGTAAGATATATGATAAGGATATAGACAGAGATTAATTTAAAAACTTTGCTGTTCCGATTTGTTTTCAATAATTTTTGATAACTGCCGCATTGAGTTACAATGCGGCAGTTTTTTATGTTGCGGCAATGTGAGAGCACATTTCAAATGTTTTTTGTATTGTCATTATTAATAAAAAATTAACAAAATAATTATGCAAAACGACGAAATCAAGCAACAGCTTAAAAAATTAAAGCAGTTGCTTGATTTCAGGGGGGGGGTATGATAGAATGTTAGTGAAAAATTTTAAGTTCTTCTATAATATAGCAGAGGAAGACAGAAAGAACGGGAGGTTTAGAAAGAATGAAAAAATTTAGGAAAGGATTAAGCGGATTGCTGGCTTTTGTAATGGCGCTGTCTGCCATGCTGTGCAATATGGCTGTGACTGCAAGCGCAGCAGGAGATACACCTACATTGTGGGTAGTGGGCGATTCTACAAGCTGTGATTACAAAGAATCAGACGATGCGACTTATTATTACAAAAGGGTAGGCTTTGGTACAAAGCTTAAAGAGTATGTGCAAGAGGGTAAGGCAAACGTGCAAAATCTTGCATTATCAGGCAGAAGCTCCAAAAGCTTTTTAAGTGAAAACAATTACAAGAAATTAATGGGCACAGATGGTACTGCCGGTATGCAGTCAGGTGATTATCTTATAATTGCTTTTGGTCATAATGATGAAAAGAAAGACGATGCTGCATTATATACAAGTCCCGGCGGTACTAAGGAAGATGCAGGTACATTCAAGAATTCACTTTATGTAAATTATATTAAGCCTGCTCAGGA
>CANQBT010000012.1 GCA_947589405.1 uncultured Clostridia bacterium
GCTGACAGCTCCCCTAGCTCCAAGGGGAGCCTAGTTTTATGTCCCCTATAATTTTTTAGTTAGTTATGAATACTGGCATTTCAACATTATAAAAGTATTTAAAGAACATAAACATAAGGCGTCCCTCTTCCTCCTCTCTCTAGCCTCCCCTAGCCCGTTAGGGCGTCGGAGGGGAGGGGGACCATTTCAAACATTGTTTGAAATGGTGGAAGGGTCGTTCTAAAGAGATAAATAGTATTTATATTATACTGAACAAAACCTTATGACTCAAATAAAGCTGCCGTATTAAGATTTTATCAGATCTTAACACGGCAGCTGTTTTTTTCGGTCTTAATTACAAAACCTTATATATTATTCTCTTTATATTACCTGTCCCTTTGTTATAACGATGGGATCCTCAGCCGTACCTATAACGTTCTTACCGTCGCTTATTACAGCCTCCTTATCGATTATAGCGTTTTCTATAACGCAGTTCTTGCCGATATATGAGCTCTTCATTATAACAGAGTTATTTACTCTTGCGCCTTCTGAAACCGTTACCTTTCTGAAAAGCACAGAATTCTTTACACTTCCGTCTATGATAGTACCTGTGCCTATAAGCGAATTGTTTACCTCTGCGTCGGAATTGAACTTAGCAGGCGGATCATCGCTTGGCTTTGTATCTATATAAGGCTCTGTAGTAAGTATGCTTCTTACCTCAGGATCAAGGAAATCCATATTGGTCTGCATATAAGCCTGTATGCTGTTCAAAGTATTCCAGTAGCCGGCAAACTGATAGCCGTATATGTTGAGATGACTTCTGTTTCTCAGAATTATGTCCTTAACGAAATCATAGTAGCCCTTTGGAATAGTATTTTCAAGAAGCTTGATAAGAAGAGTTCTTGAAATTACATATATGCCAAGAGAGATATTTGAGCTTTTTGGCTCAATAGGCTTTTCCTCAAAGGAGGTAAGCTTCATATCCTCGTCAAATGTCATAACGCCGAAGTCGTGAACATCTCTGCCTGTGCCAGACATATCCTTTGTAACAATCGTTATGTCAGCGCCTTTGGCAACATGGTACTCAAGCACCTTGTTGTAATCCATCTTGTATACAGCATCGCCTGAAACGATGATAACATACTGCTCATGGCTTCTCTTAAGGAATGATATGTTCTGATAAATAGAGTCTGCAACACCTCTGAACCAGAAGCTGTTGTCACTTGAAAGGAACGGAGTGAATATATACAAACCGCCTTCCTTTCTGTCCAGATCCCACCACTTAGCTGAAGAAAGGTGGTCGTGAAGGCTTCTGGAATTGAACTGAGTAATTACAGCAACCTTCTTTATATTTGAGCTGGACATATTGCTTAAAGTAAAGTCTATAGCTCTGTATGAGCTTGCAACAGGCATAGCCGCTATTGCTCTTACCTTACAAAGAGATTTAAGTCTTTCACTATTGCCGCCGGCAAGAATAATACCTATCGCTTTCATTACATCGCCCCCTCAATAATAACAGACTGACCGCTCGGAAGCTTATTGTCTATATAGTCCTCATCACTTGTCTTGCCGTAGATAACGCAGTTCTTGCCGATCTGTATGCCTGCGGGAACAAGGGTATTGCTTCCTATAACGGTAATTCCTGTGTTATAAATATTAGGCTTCAGTTCGTTAGGCGTATTTTCTCCGCCGCCCATTGAAACATTGTCCTCAATGACCGTATTCTGGTCTATTATACATCTGTCAAGATGTACGTTCTTGCCTATCTTGCAGCCTTCCATAATAATGGAATCCTTTATAACAGAGCCTTCTCCTACGGTAACGCTCTTACTTATAACGGAATGCTCTATACTGCCGTATATCTGGCAGCCTTCGGAAACTATACTTGCCTTTACGGAAGCATTTGCTCCTGTGTACATAGGCGGCTGATAGTTGCTGTTGGTATATATCTTCCAGAAATCCTCATAAAGATTGAATTCGGGAAGAGTCCTTATAAGCTCCATGTTGGCAGCCCAGTAGGATTCTATAGTTCCTACGTCCTTCCAGTAATCCTTGAACCTGTATGCATAGAGAGTAGCTCCGTCATTGAGCATAGCAGGTATTATGTGCTTACCGAAGTCGCTGTCGGCGTGGATCTTATTGTCCTCAATAAGCGCTGCTCTGAGCTTATCCCATGTGAATATATATATACCCATGCTGGCAAGATTGCTCTTGGGATGCTCAGGCTTCTCCTCAAATTCATATATCTTGTCGTTCTCATCGGCATTCATAATACCGAAGCGGCTTGCTTCCTCCATAGTGACTTCAAGAACAGCTATAGTTACATCACAGTTGTTCTGCTTATGGAAGTTGAGCATAGCTGCATAGTCCATCTTGTAGATATGGTCGCCTGAAAGAATAAGAACGTACTCGGGTCTGCATGCATCGATATAGTCTATATTCTGATATATTGCATTTGCAGTACCGGAATACCACTCGCCTCTTTCGCCCTCTCTCTGGTGGGGTGCAAGAATAGACACACCGCCGTTCTTGGTATCCAGATCCCATGGTACGCCAATGCCTATATGCTGATTAAGCGTAAGGGGCTGATACTGAGTGAGAACGCCAACGGTATCAACGCCTGAATTAACACAGTTGCTCATAGGAAAGTCTATAATTCTGTACTTTCCGGCAAAAGCAACGGCAGGCTTAGCTTTGTCCATAGTAAGAATACCTAATCTACTGCCCTGACCGCCGGCCAGAAGCATAGCCATCATTTCTTTTTTACGCATAGCTTTGAATCCCTCCCTATAATATGTAAGAGACACATTCGTGTCATGGGGACAACCTGAAAAAACGCTGATATTAGTTGTCCCTCTATTTATTATTATAATAACATACTTTACTGGTAAATTACAACAAAAAAAAATAATTTTGGTTAATTTTTTATGAACTTTTTTATATTTATATCAACTGAGTATTAAATTGTGTTGTTATTGTTGGCAAAATGCAATATAAATATTAAAGAAATTTATGTAATTTGCACAAAAACGCCTGTTTTAATTGTGAACAGATAACTTTAGTAAGGCTGAAAAGTCTGGTAATTATGACCATTAATTATTGTTTGACAAATGGTAATATAAGGTTTATAATCAACATAAGCTAATAATGTATATGCAGGGGAACCCGGCTGTCTTATAAACGCCGTCGTTGAGAGGACCATTGTGTCGACCCTTTGAACCTGACGGTCAATACCGTGGAAGGGAGCAGGATCTTCAAGTAAAAGCTTTGGTCTTGCGCCAAAGCTTTTTTTATGAGGTGTTATAATGTATAAAATACTGACAATAGCAGGCAGCGATTGCAGCGGCGGTGCAGGCATACAGGCGGATATTAAGACAATAACCGCTCACGGAATGTACGCCATGTCGGCAATTACAGCCCTTACAGCCCAGAATACCACAGGAGTTTACGGCGTGCTTGAAAGTACTGCCGACTTTCTCGTAAATCAGCTGGACTGCATATTTAACGATATATTTCCCGACGCCGTAAAGATAGGCATGGTTTCCGATCCCGAGCTTATAGCCGTTATTGCCGATGCTCTTACAAAATACAAGCCCCATAATATAGTGCTTGATACCGTTATGGTGTCTACAAGCGGAAGTCCTCTGCTCAAGAAGGAGGCAATGTCTGCTCTTACAAAAAAGCTCATACCTTTGGCAGATGTTATAACGCCTAATATACCTGAGGCTTCTGTGCTTCTTGGCAGAGATATGGCAAATATCGAGGATATGAAAAGGGCTGCCTTTGATCTGTACGACAGATTCGGCTGCGCTTCTCTTGTAAAGGGCGGTCATGGTATGGCAAATGTCACCGATGTGCTCTGTGACAAAGGCAATATATACACATTCGAGGGTACTAAAATAGATACCCAAAATTCACATGGCACAGGCTGCACATTAAGCTCTGCCATAGCTTGTAACATGGCTGAGGGCAAAAGCCTATCTGAGAGTATAAGAAATGCAAAGGACTATCTGACAGGCGCTCTTGCAGACGGTCTTGACTTAGGCAAGGGCAGCGGTCCCGTAAATCATTGCTATAAAATCAATAAGTATTAAAATATAACAACCGATTTTCCCGTGACCGGGTCACAGGAAAAAAGCAAGGAGGAATATTATGGCTTACGCAACACAAATGGATGCCGCAAAGCAAGGCATAATAACAAAGGAAATGGAAATAGTGGCAAAGAAGGAATACAAAACTCCTGAGGAAATAAGAGAGCTTGTGGCAAAAGGCTCTGTATGTATCCCTGCCAATATCAACCACAAATCATTAAGCCCTGAGGGCATAGGTCAGGGCATGAGGACAAAAATTAATGTAAATCTGGGCATATCAGGGGACTGCAAAGACTATTCACTTGAAATGGAAAAGGTGAATATGGCGATCAAATACGGCGCCGAAGCCATAATGGACCTGAGCAACTACGGCAAGACAAACACCTTCAGACAGCAGCTTGTAGCCATGAGCCCCGCTATGATAGGCACAGTACCTATGTATGACGCCATAGGCTATCTTGAAAAGGATCTTATGAAAATAACGGCAAAGGAATTTCTGGAGGTAGTGGAAGCCCATGCAAAAGAAGGCGTTGACTTTATGACAATACATGCCGGTATAAACAGAAGAGCCGTAGAGGCCTTTAAAAGAGATAAGAGAAGAATGAACATAGTTTCAAGAGGCGGTTCCCTTCTCTTTGCATGGATGGAAATGACAGGAAATGAAAATCCATTTTTCGAGTACTATGACGATGTTCTTGAAATACTGAGAAAATATGACGTTACAATAAGTCTGGGCGATGCTCTCAGACCCGGCTGTATGGACGATGCTACAGACGCAGGACAGATCGCTGAGCTTATTGAGCTGGGCTATCTTACCGAAAGAGCTTGGGAAAAGGACGTACAGGTAATGGTAGAGGGTCCGGGCCATATGGCAATGGACGAGATAGCCGCCAACATGAAGCTTCAGAAAAGGCTTTGTCACAATGCGCCCTTCTATGTATTGGGACCTATAGTGACCGATATGTTTCCCGGCTACGACCATATTACATCGGCTATAGGCGGAGCCATTGCAGCTGCCAACGGCGCAGACTTCCTCTGCTATGTAACTCCTGCCGAGCATCTTAGACTGCCTGACGCAGCAGATGTTAAGGAGGGTATAATGGCAAGCAAGATCGCTGCTCACGCTGCCGATGTTGCCAAGAAATATCCTCACGCAAGAGAAAGAGACAACGCCATGAGCGATGCACGTCATGCTCTTGACTGGGAGAAAATGTTTGAACTGGCTGCGGATCCCGACAAGGCAAGAGAGTACTATGAAAGCGTACCACCTGCAGAAAGGCATACATGCTCAATGTGCGGCAAAATGTGCGCCGTAAGGACCACAAACCTTATTCTGGACGGCAAAAAGGTAGAGTTTTGCGATGACAACGGTAAATGCGACTAAAATACATACCAAACTAAAAAAATCCCTACGGGGATTTTTTTAGTTTCCAAGCTTTTTGGTCATAAATGTAACGGAAACATATTCTCCGTTTTTATAGGCAAGCTCTCTGAATGTACACATTGGCACAAATCCGCATCTGCTGTGGAGAGAGATGCTTGCCGTATTGTTATCCGTAATTACGGCTATAAGCATATGATATTTTCCTGCAAGACGTTCAAGCTCCGTTACAAGCATAGTGCCTATACCTCTGTGTCTGTACTGGTGAGATACATATACGGAGACCTCTGCGGTGGTCTTATATCCCGAAAATCGTCTGAACCATGAAAGAGAAGCCCAGCCTACTATTTTTCCGTCCTTCTCAGCCACTACCACAGGATAGTCCTCCTCCGTATGCTCATCGTACCAAAGCTCTGCGTCCTCAATAGAGCGAGGGCTTTCGTTAAGATTATAGTTGGTATGTATTATGGCGTAATTCAATATTTCATTTATAGCAGGCACATCTTCCTTTTCAGCCCTGCGTATTACAACGTTTTTCATATTTATTTCTCCTTGAATTTATTAAATACAGTATATTTCAAATTCACAGATTAGTCAACAGTTGATTTTTTCACAACAAATATTTATAATTATACTTATGAGGTGATTATATGAAAATGCAGCAGCTTTTAAGTCTTGTAAGACGAGCTGTACAGGACTACAATATGATAGAGGATAATGACAGGATAGCTATAGGGATCTCAGGCGGCAAGGACAGCCTTACGCTTCTGTCGGCACTTAAAGCCATGCAGAGATTCTATCCCAAAGGCTATGAGCTGGAAGCAATTACCGTAAGTCTTGGCTTTGAAAATATGGACTTTTCACCTATACAGAAGTTTTGCGACAGCATAGGCGTCAATTATACAATAGTAGAAACGGATATAGGACAGATAATTTTTGACGAGAGAAAGGAAAAAAATCCCTGTGCTCTCTGTTCCAAAATGAGAAAAGGCGCTCTTAACACAATGGCGGAAAAGCTTGGGTGCAACAAGGTAGCTCTGGGACACAACAAGGACGACGTCATAGAGACCTTTCTTATGGCTCTTCTGTATGAAGGCAGAATACATTGCTTCAGTCCATGCACATATCTGAGCAGAAAAAAAATAATGTCTATACGCCCTCTTATATATGTGCCGGAAAGAGATGTAAAGGGCTTTGCCAACAAGGCAAAGCTGCCTATAGTCAGCAATGCCTGCAAGGCAGACGGAAACACTAAGAGAGAGGAGATCAAAAAAATAGTCAGAAGGCTCAACACCGAATATGACCATTTTGAGGACAGAACATTTAACGCAATAAAAAGGTCCTATTTAGAGGGGTGGAATACATATGAAAATGGATTATCACAACGAGGAAAAAAATAAAACCATACTTAAGCTCAGGCAAGTGATGAAGGATCTGCCGGACTTTTGCAGAGAATATTTTATGGATATAGCAAACACCACACAGGCAAGGACACGTCTTGCATATGCCTATGACCTGAGAGTATTTTTCAACTATCTTACTGAGGAAAGCCCTAAATTTGAAGGCAGAAGCGTAAAGAGCCTTGTGCTTTCGGACTTGGAGAAAATAGAGCTGTCCGACTTAAATGAATTTATGGAATACATAAGCTACTATATTTCCGAAGAAGGGCTTGAAAAGGAAAACGGAGAAAACGGAAAATCCCGCAAGCTGGCTGCCGTAAGAGGACTTTTCAAATATTTTTACAGAATTGAAAAAATAAAGTCCAATCCTGCGGCTCTTGTAAACACGCCTAAGATCCATGAAAAAAACATAGTAAGACTGGAGCCTAACGAAACCGTAGACTTGCTGAACGTAATAGAAACAGGAGACAGACTTACCGAAAAGCAAAGGACATACTGCCATATAACAGGCAAAAGAGATCTTGCAATAGTTACTCTGCTGCTTGGCACAGGTATGAGAGTATCCGAATGTGTGGGAATAGATATAAACGACATAGATTTTGATACGAACGGCGTAAGGATAATAAGAAAAGGCGGAAAGGAAATGGTCGTATACTTTGGCGAAGAGGTGGAGGAAGCCC
Source organism: uncultured Clostridia bacterium (assembly GCA_947589405.1). Classification (GTDB taxonomy): domain Bacteria; phylum Bacillota; class Clostridia; order Lachnospirales; family CAG-274; genus CANPXH01. The sequence continues at coordinate 7,532 of CANQBT010000012.1, forward strand.
TTAAGGCATATCTTGAAGAAAGAAACGAAATGCACCCTCTTCCCGGAAATGAAAACGCCCTTTTCCTCTCTACTCAGAAAAAGAGAATAGGCGTAAGGGCAGTACAGAATTTAGTAAAAAAATATGCCGGCGTCACTACGCTCAAAAAAATATCTCCCCATAAGCTGAGAAGCACATACGGTACGGCTCTTTACAGAGAAACAGGGGATATTTACCTTGTGGCAGACGTGCTGGGACATAAGGACGTAAACACCACAAGAAAGCACTATGCACAGATGAGCGATGACAACAGAAGAAATGCGGCAAGGGTAGTAAAGCTGAGAAAGGACTGAAAACTACCGCTTTTTTAAAAGCTCGGGCCTTCTGGCAGCAGTCCTCTCCAAAGACTGTTCCCTTCTCCATTTTTCAATATTGCCGTGATGACCGCTCAGGAGTATATCCGGCACCCTTCTGCCCATAAATTCCGGCGGTCTTGTGTATTGAGGATATTCCAGAAGAGCATCTGAAAAGCTTTCCTCCATATGGCTTTCCTCCTTGTTGAGAACTCCCGGTATAAGTCTTGAAACAGCGTCCATTATCGCCATAGCAGGAAGCTCGCCCCCTGTCAGCACAAAGTCGCCTATTGATATTTCCTCAGTAACTATTTCCTCTATTATTCTTTCATCGACTCCCTCATAATGTCCGCAGAGAATGACCATATCATCAAGGTGTGAAAGCTCTTCGGCTTTCTGCTGATCGAAGGTCTTTCCCTGAGGACTCATGTATATGACAGGACAGTCCTTTGAAAGCCTTTCCTTAATGCTCATGTATGCATCATATATGGGCTGAGCCTGCATTACCATTCCGACTCCTCCGCCATAGGGATAGTCGTCGACTCTTTTATGCTTGTCCTTTGAAAAATCTCTTATATTTATTGCTTCTATTTCTATAATGCCTTCGTCACAGGCTCTTTTTATTATGGAATGGTTCATTCCCGCCTCTATCATTTCGGGAAAGAGCGTCATAATATAAAACTTCATTATATGAGTCCCTCCGGCAGTCTTACTGTCATTACCTTTTTTTCAATATCCACATTGAGTATACAGCTTTTTATTGCAGGTATGAGTATATCCTTGTCATTTCTGCGCTTTATGACATATACGTCATTTGCTCCCGTAAAGAGTATATCGCCTATTATGCCAAGCTCTGCGCCTTCCTCGTCCTTTACTGTCATATCGTACAGATCCCTTATATAGTACTCGTCCTCTCCGCAGGGTATTGCCATATCCTCCGTTATTTTCACAACGCTTCCCTTAAAGGTCTCGGCAGTAGTCATATCGTTTACTCCCTTGAGCTTTATAAGAACGAACTGCTTATGGAAGCGTATGCCCTCAACATCGTATTCCTTTATTGTGCCTCTGTTGTCTATATATACTTTTTTTAAAAGCTTAAAACGGTCAATATCGTCAACTGTAGGCATAATACGCATTTCTCCCTTTATGCCCTGAGTATTCACAATATTGCCTACCGTAAAATAATTTTCCATATTTACCTCGTTTTTTTCAATATCCCATATGCCGCCTTTGCAGCTTGCCGTACATTGTCCACACAGATATTGATATTCTGCATTTCTAAAAAAATAAGGAGCTGTCCGACAGGCAGCCCCTTCATTTTACATAATTTTAACTACGACCTTCTTGTCCTCACGTCCGGCAGCGGATTTGATAAAGGTACGGATAGCTTTGGCTATTCTGCCCTGCTTACCTATTACCTTACCAATATCCTCCTGAGCTACGCTCAGCTCCAGTATGAGGGCGTCGCCGTCCATTCTTTCATTGACGACTACCGCATCGGGATCGTCAACAAGATTTTTGGCAAGAATTTCAAGTAATTCCTTCATGGCTGTTTCCTCCTGATATTAGGTATACACCTTAGTTTTCATAAACTCCGGCCTTCTTTAACAAAGCCTTTGCAGTATCAGTAGGCTGGGCGCCATTGCCTAACCACTTCTTAGCCTCCTCAACGTCTACCTTTAATTCGATAGGCTCTGTGCAGGGATTGTAATATCCTAATTCTGCAATTGACATACCGCCTCTTGGAGTTCTTGAATCAGCTACGACTATTCTATAGAAAGGTGACTTCTTTGCACCCATTCTTGTTAATCTGATCTTTACCACAACTTTCACCTCCTTGGTAATTTAACTGAATATATGTTTAGCTCATATTGAACTAATCAGCTCTTAAAATGGAAACTTCATCTTTCCGAATCCAAATCCCTTGCCCCTGCCCATGCCGGACATCATCTTCATCATTTTCTTCATTTCATCAAACTGCTTAAGAAGCTTGTTTACCTCCTGTATGCTTCTGCCGCAGCCCTTTGCTATCCTTCTCTTGCGAGAACCGTTGAGAATATCGGGGTTTTGTCTTTCCTGTTTTGTCATAGACTGTATTATTGCTTCTATATGCTTTGTGGCATTGTCATCTATGTTCAGATCATCTATATTTATCTTGCCGCCTACGCCGGGAAGCATTTTCATAATATCCTTAAGGGGACCCATTTTCTTTATCTGCTGGAGCTGAGTCAGAAAATCGTCAAGATCAAATTCCTGTGTACGCATTTTCTTCTCAAGCTCTTTTGCCTGCTCCTCGTCATAGGCCTGCTGCGCCTTTTCTATAAGGCTGAGCACATCGCCCATACCAAGTATACGAGAAGCCATTCTCTCAGGATAGAAGGGCTCCAGATCCTCAAGCTTTTCGCCCATACCTACGTATTTAATAGGCTTTCCCGTTACCGCCCTTACCGAAAGAGCAGCGCCGCCTCTTGTATCGCCGTCAGTCTTTGTCAGAATGATACCGTCTACTCCCAGCTTTTCATTAAATGTCTGGGCTACATTTACTGCGTCCTGACCTGTCATGGCGTCTATTACAAGAAGTATTTCCTGAGGTCTTACCGCATTTTTGATATTGACAAGCTCTTCCATAAGCTCTTCGTTTATGTGAAGTCGGCCTGCCGTATCTATTATAACTATATCATGACCATTTTCTTTGGCATAGTCAATGGATCTTTCGGAGATCTCAACAGGATCTCCCTGTCCCATTTCAAATACGGGTATATTATAGGTAGAGCCTACTACCTGGAGCTGCTTCACAGCAGCAGGTCTGTATACGTCACCTGCAACAAGAAGAGGTCTCTTGCCCTGCTTCCTCAGCTGTCCCGCAAGCTTTCCTGCGGTAGTTGTCTTACCTGCGCCTTGTAGACCTGCCATCATATATACTGTAGGTGACTTAGAGCTGAATGTCAGCTTGGACTGAGTACTTCCCATAAGCTCTACCAGCTCGTCATTTACTATCTTTATGACCTGCTGTCCCGGATTCAGTCCCGTAAGCACCTCTTCGCCCACAGCCTTTTCACTTACTTTGTTTATAAAATCCTTAACTATCTTAAAGTTTACATCGGCTTCCAGAAGTGCCAGCTTTACCTCTCTGAGCGCTGCCTTAACGTCCTTTTCCGTAAGTCTGCCCTTTCCTCTCAGGTTGCTGAAAACCTCCTGAAGCTTTCCTGATAAATTTTCAAAAGCCATATACTCTCTCCTAGTCGGGAATTTCCTTCAGCAAATTTTTAACAGCGTCAATAGTGTCGCTGCTGTAGTGTTCTTCATTGTCTATCAGTTTAAGGGCTTTTTCTATACAGCTTTTCCTTTTGATATGCTTCTCCACAAGCATAAGCCTGCTCTCATATTGGTCCAAAAGCTTCTCCGTCCTCTTTATCATATCCTGTACTGCCTGACGGGTGATCCCTTGCTTTTCGCCTATTTCATTAAGGGAAAGGTCGTCAAAATAGTATGCCGTCATAACATCTCTCTGCTTATCTGTAAGAAGCTCTCCATATATATCCACCAATAATGTGATGTAATAAATCCTGTCCATATGAATCACCTGTAAAGTATTTTTCCCTTACACCTAAAATATAATACTATATACCGCTGTTTTTGTCAAGCATAATTTTTCAGAATGTGAATTTACTGTATACACAAATAAACTTATTGCAAAAAACATCATTTAATGATAAAATTATTTTATAAATAAAATTTACAGGGAGGTCATTATGTTAAAGAAAATTACAGCTATTATGCTTGCGGTATGTCTTATGATACCTGCCGTATCATCATTTGCCGCTTCAACTATTACGATTAACTGCGTCCAAAGTGAAAACCATGTGGAAATAGGCGACGAATTCTATGCGGATTTCAAGGTAACGGACAACGCTTCCGGCTACAATGCCATGACGGTATATGTAGAATACGATCCCAACGTTATACAGCCTGTAGAATGTCAGGTAGATGATATTCCCGACGATCTTATCATATACAGGGACTACAGAGATATAGCTTATTCTCTCTTTTCATTTACTAATGTAAATTCAAGAATAAGCTTCATTCCCTCCAGAAACGACAGGGATTACAACAGGCTTGGCGACGGAAAGAAAACTGCCGGTGAAATAGGAATAATAAAGCTGGCAGGCTATCTTGGCGCTACTGAGGTGGTAGACGGCAGACAGCGTATGCTCAACTATGAGGGTACGGGTACTCTTGTAAGATTCAAGTTCAAAGCAGTAGGCAACGGTTCTACAGACATAGTTATGAGAGACTGCGAAGGCAGCTTCGTATCAGACGACCGTGCTGCCGATCCTCTTGACTTTGACGTAAGTAACGGATATATTACTGTAGGTGACGGTCAGCCATCAAAGCCCGAGACCGAAACTACCACAAAGTCTGAAGCAACCGAAACAACTACCTCCGGCAGCAGCTCCAATTCCAACTCAGGCGGAGGCGGAGGCGGCAGCAGCGCATCAAACGAAACGACTACCGCAGCTGAAGGCGTAACGGAAACAACTACCGCAGCTCCTTCATCAGGTGAAGTAACTGTTCCTTCAGAGAATGCTTCAAAGCTTAGCTTTACAGATGTTGCAGACAACTTCTGGGGTAAGGACTATATCTATGATATGGCAGCAAAGGGTGTTGTAAACGGTTATCCCGATTCTACATTCAGACCTAACAACAACGTTACAAGAGCAGACTTTATAATAATGCTCCTTAGAGGTATGGGTATTGATATTACAAGCACTCCTCAGTCCAACTTTACCGATGTGAATGCAGAAAAGTATTATGCAAATGCAGTAGGTATCGCAAAGGATATGAATATTGCCAGCGGAAACGGTGACGGCACATTCTCACCCGAAAGCAATATTACAAGACAGGATATGATGATACTTGCCAAAAAGGCTCTTGAGCTGAAGCTTGGCTCTGCTATAACAGGAGATGCTTCCGTTCTCGACCAGTTCGGCGATAAGGCTGAGATCTCTGCCTACGCTGTTGATAGCCTTGCGGCTATGGTAAGCGAAGGAATAGTAAACGGCATGGGTAACAACATTGTACCGAAGGCCAATACCACAAGAGTTCAGGCTGTTGTTGTAATAAGCAAGCTTATGGATAAAATTTCATAATAATAAAAAATCTGTTCCATCGATCCGATGGGACAGATTTTTTTAATTATTGAAAATTTTTGGGGAATATGGACCACAAACAGCCCCTTAACGGACGATCGATGATCGTCCCTACAAATTGGGGCGAAACCAATATATGTTTTAAACGTGACTTACGGAAGGTGCATTCTTGCACAAACAAAACCTACATATTTTTTATTGCCTGTGCGGCAGCATTCTGCTCCGCTTCCTTTTTGCTCCTGCCTGAGCCACGTCCGAGTATCCTGCCGTTATGCTTTACAACGGCTTCAAATTCCTTGCAATGAGCAGGGCCCCTTTCTCCTGTTATTTCATATTCAAGAGGATATATGCTGTCCCTCTGTATCATTTCCTGGAGTACGGTCTTGGAATCCATTGTTTCAAAGGAGCCTGAGATTTCATCTATCTCACTTCTCAGCATATCCAGTACGAATTTCTCTGCGTTTTCCATTCCTCCGTCAAGATATATTGCGCCTATTACAGCCTCTACTGCGTCGGCTATTATAGAGCTTCTCTCTCTTCCCCCTGTCATCTCTTCTCCTCTGCCAAGACAAAGGACTTGATTGATATGAAGCTCACGACCCTTTTTGGCAAGCATTGCTTCACACACTACGCTTGCCCTGAGCTTTGTAAGCTTGCCCTCAGGCCACAAAGGAAATCTCTTATATATATATTCTCCCGTAATAAGCCCCAATACCGCATCGCCTAAAAATTCAAGACGCTCATTGCATTGTATGTTTCTGTCCTTGTGCTCGTTGGCATAAGAGCTATGGCAAAGAGCCGTATTTATAAGCTCCTTGTTTTTAAATTCATAGTCTATATTCATAATTATCCTTTCCTAAATATCTTAGCTTAGATATCCTTAAAAAGATATTTAAGCTAAAACATTTATAAAATTTATGCTGCGGCAAAACCGCAGCACAGAATTTAAGTATTTTAAGCCTGAGCCTCGTTGATGCACTTGATTACATCGGCAACAGTCTTAATGTCAGCAGATTTCTCATTATCAAACTCTACATCGAATTCTTCCTCCAATGTGTTGATAACCTGGAAAAGATCCAAAGAATCAGCATCTAAATCCTCAAAGGTCGTATCCAATGTGATCTCGCTCTCATCTCTGCCAAGCTCCTCAGCAATAATAGCTATTACCTTTTCTTCCATAACTAAAATCCCTCCTTGGATATTTATTATTAATAAATATGTGACAAGTGTTTGTCTAATAATAATATACTAGATAATCTTATATTTTACAAGTATTAATTTCATAAAATTGTAAAAACTTAACAGAAAAATATACAAAAAGCGCTTAAATACTATGGTTTAAAGCCTTTCTGCTATCTTATTCACCATATCGGTATCGATAAACTTTTCGCATTGCTTTATAGCGCCTGATACAGCGCCTGCATCAGAGCTTCCATGAGCCTTTACAACAAGTCCCTTAAGCCCAAGAAACGGCGCACCGCCTATATTGTCGTATTCAAAATAGTTTTTCTTAAGGCGTTTAAATGCTCCCGATGCCATAAGAGCGCCCAGCTTTGACATTACTCCTGCCATAAGCTCCTTCTTTATTATATGGAGCATGCTCTTGCCAAAGCCCTCCATGAACTTAAGTATAACATTGCCTACAAATGCATCGCACACTATTACGTCTACATTGCCTGATGTTATATCTCTGGCTTCGGTATTTCCCGAAAAGTTAATGCCCTGAGCCTGTTCCAATAGCCCATAGGCTTCCTTTACCATAGCGTTTCCCTTTTCTCTTTCTGCGCCTATATTCACAAGACCTACAGAGGGAGCTTTCTTTCCGATTACATTTTCATAATACACAGAGCCCATTTTGGCATACTGCACAAGATATTCCGGCTTGGCGTCTACATTTGCGCCTGCGTCAAGCATAAGAGTAAAGCCCTTTTCGGTAGGAAGCATAGTGCCGAGAGCAGGGCGCTGCACGCCCTTTATCCTGCCGACTATTACGGTAGCGCCTGTAAGAAGAGCGCCTGTATTTCCCGCTGAAACAAATGCCTTTGCTTCACCCTTTTTGACCATATTAAGCCCTACCACCATTGATGAATCCTTCTTGTGCTTTATGGCATCGGTAGGAGTATCGCAGTTGTCAATGACCTCTGTGGCGTTGACCACCTGTATTTTATCCTTGTCGTACTGATATTTTTTCAGCTCGGCATTTATAATATCCTCTTTTCCCACAAGCGCCAGCTTGTACTTCACAGTCTTTGCAGCTTCAACGGCGCCCTTTACTATTTCGGAGGGGGCATTGTCACCGCCCATAGCGTCTATAGCTATTATATCCATGTAAGCACCTCCTTACAGGTCTGCATTTTCAATAGTCGTTATTTCTGTTGTCGGCTCACTTTCCTCCATACCTGTAGAAAGGGTTCTGAGATTTACATACGTAAATATGCTGAATACTACAAAAAGTATTATAAGAATTATAAGTACGATCACAGCTGTATTTTTTTTCATTGCCGCACCTCCTTGAAAAAGTTCTCTATATCAGCCCATTTGCAGCCTACGGAGCCTTGAGCAAAAAAGGGCTTTCCTCCGCCTCTGCCGTTTAAGGCTGCATTCATATTCTTTATAAATTCCTTCAGATCACCGTTTTTCCGACAGACTGCGTATTTGTAGCCCTCTTCATCATTGCCTGAAAAAACTGAGCATATACCCTCTGCGCCGTTTTCCATAAGCATATTGGCAAGATTGCGGACGCTGTCGGGAGAAAGTCCTTCCTCTCTTATAAGCACCGTATTTTCACCTCTGTGCTTTTCGGCAAGAGAAGCAAGCTTTTCCTTTTCAAAGCCTATAAGGGCAGCCTTCATGCTCTGATTCTCATTGAGGAGTCTGTCCACAGCCCTTGAGGTCTCTCCCACCTTTGCTGAAAGGAGATTTGACACAGCCTTGTTCTGCTCAAGCTGTAAATTAATATGCTCAAGCGCTCTTCCTCCGCAGAGCATTTCTATTCTCACGCCCTGATGAAATTTCTGGCAGGAGAACATCTTTATAATGCCAAGCTCTCCGCTTCTTTTAACGTGAGTTCCGCAGCAGGCGCACATATCGGCACCCGGAAATGAAATAAGCCTTACTATGCCCTTAAGAGGTTTTTTGCTTCTGTAGTCCATATGCTCTCTCTCCTCTTCGGAAGGATAAAGAGTAACGCACTCCACATTTTCCCATACGTATTTATTGGCTCTTGCTTCTATTTCTTGTACCTGCTCCCATGTTATCTCCTTATCCAGATCAAGAGTTATCATATCCTTACCCATATGGAAGCCTACATTATTGCAGCCGAAGCTTTCGTGGAACATACCGCTTACTATATGCTCGGCTGAATGCTGCTGCATAAGGTCAAAGCGTCTTTCCCAGTCTATTATGCCCTTTACCTCAGTACCTGAAGCTATAGGCTTATCGGTATAGTGAATAACATCGTCGCCTTTTTCTCCCACATATGTAACATTTATGCCGTTAAGTGTACCCAAATCGCAGGGCTGACCGCCGCCTTCGGGATAAAATGCCGTATTTTCAAGTATCACAGCATAGCCTTTCTTATCCTCTTCACAGCTTATAACCTTTGATACGAACTCCCGCATATATGCGTCCTTGTAGTAAAGTCTTTCCAGATTCATATTAATTCTCCCATCATTGTTTCTTCGGTAACTATTTCCTTTAGTTTAACTCTTAAAATTCTGTTTGTCAAATTTTCATCTGATTTTACAAGCACCTTTATGTAATTTGAGGTATGACCCTCGTAATATCCCTTTTCCTCCCGCTCGAAAAGTACCTCCGTTTCACCGCCTGTATACCTAGCCATAAATTCCCTGTTAAGACTGTTGCTAAGGGCGATCATTTCCTCCGAACGCTTGTTTTTTACATCGGGAGGTATCTGTCCCTTCATATCGGCGGCAGGAGTGCCTGCCTTAGGGGAATAGGGAAAAACATGTATCTTGCTAAGCTTCACACTTTTGGCAAAGTCATAGCTCTCTTTAAAATCCTCCTCGCTCTCATTGGGAAATCCCACTATTATATCGGTGGTTATAGCCACATCGGGGAAAGCCTTTCTCAGCTTATCACAGGCGTTGCGATATTCCTCTGAGCTGTAGCGCCTGTTCATTGCCTTAAGAGTTCTGTCGCAGCCGCTCTGTAAAGAAAGGTGATAGTGTTGGCATACCTTAGGCAGTTTAATTATGCGCTCTATAAACTCATCTGTTATTACAGTAGGCTCTACAGAGCTGAAACGTATCCTCTCTATACCCGGGACATCGTGTACCTTCTCTATAATATCGCAAAGGGTTATATTTCCCAAATCCAGTCCGTAGCTTGCAACATGTATACCCGTTAGCACTATTTCCTTAAAGCCGTTTTTTGCAAGAGTCTTTACCTCAGATATGACATCTTCGGGCTTTCTGCTTCTTACAGGACCTCTTGCATATGGTATTATACAGTATGTGCAGTAGCGGTTACAGCCCTCCTGTATTTTTATATATGCTCTTGTCCTTCCCTTAAGCCTGCTTATTTTAAGGGGCTCAAACTCCCTTTCCCCTTTTATGTCGGTAACGGCGTTGAGCACAGAGCCGCCCTTATAGCTTTCTATTATTTCAACGACCTTGCTTCTGTCCTTTGTGCCTATTACGATATTTATACCCTCTATGTCGGCAACCTTCTCAGGCGCCACCTGAGCATAGCAGCCCGAAGCTGCCACTATGGCGTTGGGATTGCGCCGTCTTGCCCGTCTTATCATCTGGCGAGACTTCTTATCTCCGAAATTAGTGACGGTACAGGTATTTATAATATATATATCGGCATAGTCGTCAAATTCCACTATTTTATAACCTTTTTCGACAAAAAGCTCCATCATCGCCTCTGTATCGTACATATTCACCTTACAACCAAGTGTAATAAAAGCAATTTTTTTCATTTTAATTCTCCATATAATAAAATTTACTCTTTTAAATATAACACATATAGTGTAAAATATAAATAACAAATTTAAAAAAATGCACAATATATATAAGGAGAATTATAATGAAATATAATGACTGTGAAAAAAAACTCATACAGCTTGCAATATTAAAAATGAAGGACGTCCTTTTAAATGCCATATACGATCTGGCAAGCAACCCTCAGCCCAATGGGCTTTGCATAATACCTCAGAGCCTTCATTCCATATATGTGGATATATGCAGGGCATATACAGAGCTTGAAGAAGTGCTTGGTTCAGAGGACCGAAGCGCCTATGCCGACAAACTGAACGGACTTGAAAACAGAGTAAAGGACGCTGCGTTAAAGCTCAACAGATATTCTCTTGTCAATCAGTACGCAGGAGAGCTGCTTTACAAAAGACATATGCTCAACAGCATAAAGGAAGCCGGCGAAGGACTTCCTCTCAGCAACGGCACCATAGTAGCTGTTGTAAGGCACTATCTGTCCCATCTGAACGACGACCTTGACGGCAGATACAAAATGAGCAACCTTATAAGCGCAGTACCTCTGAGAATGACAAGAGAAAGGTATGCCGACTATATAAGAAAGGGACTTAATATAATGGTAAAGGATCTGAATAAGAGCTTTGCCGCAGCAAGTATTGAAAGACTTAGGGATCTTTTTTATACCTGTCCCGAAAAGAATTTTGAAAAGGACTTCCCTCTCATGTACGAAAAGCTTATGTGCCTTAAGGAAGCATATATGGATATGGACAACAAGGATCTGGAGGAAAATCTTGAGGACCTTGACAACAATTCTGAATCCATTGTCAATATTTTTGACGTTCTGCGCACTTATTACAACGACATCAATTATCTCAGAATACTGTCAAGCTACGCCATAAGCCCGCAATTTCTATTTGATGACGATATGATGCTGAAGGATCTCTTCTATGCTCTTAAAAACGCCATAGAAGAAAGCGATGACAGCTTTACAGAAGAAATATCCGAAAGAGCCGTAAAGGAAATAGAGACCAGATTTGAGACCACCTCACCCTTTGAAAAAGAGGTCATGGATATGTTTGCAGACAAGACAAGGGAGGATCTGGACTCAATGCCCGATGACATCGTTCTTGCCTATAATGTAAACGCAACTATTTCCGATCTGTACGATATTGAGCTTGACGAGCTTCTTATGTACAGCGATACGGACAAGGAAAACGAAGAGCTTATTGAAGAATTGATCGAATATATAGGCGAGCTTGTAAAGGATATGCCTACGGAAAAGCAGAAGTTCATAAAGCAGCGTTTTATACGCAATGTGCCTTGCTCAATGAGTAAAGAAGAGCTTACGGAATATATAGCCTACGCTCTTGACGGCATAAATGACAAAAACATAAGCCTTATGGCATATGAAGAGCTTCTGGAGCTTACAGAGCACAGTCATGAACATGACGATGGTCACGACCACACTCACGAACACGGCGAGCATTGCGGCTGCGGTCACGACCACACTCAACACCAATGACAGCATTGCTTTTTCAAATATTTATGTTGATAAGCCCTTTAAGTTATGTTAAAATATAGATATAATACATTATAAAAGGAGGTATATTATGGACATATTGGATAAGTATATCGATCAGCTTCTTGAAAAGAGCACACCACAGGCACCTATATGGAATATTGAGAAGATAAAGAGCGGCAAGCCCTCTACATGGAATTACATCGATGGCTGTATGATAAAGGCTATTCTCGATCTTTATGCTATAAAGGGCGATGAGAAGTTCCTTAAGTTTGCCGATGATTTCATCGACTACTTTGTACAGGAGGACGGTTCCATAAAGTCCTATGATCCAAAGGAGTACAACATCGACAATGTAAATGCAGGCAAGACATTATTTGAACTGTATAAGCTGACAGGCAAGGAAAAATATAAAAAGGCTATTGAAACCATATATTCTCAGGTACAGCATCAGCCCCGTACCGAAGAGGGCAATTTCTGGCACAAGATGATATATCCAAACCAGGTATGGCTTGACGGTATGTATATGGGACAGCCCTTCTATATGCAGTATGAGGTAGAGTACAACGACTGCAAGAACTGTAAGGACAGCTATGAGCAGTTCCTTAATGTATACAAGAATTTAAGAGATCCCAAGACAGGTCTTTACTATCATGGCTATGACTATTCAAGAAAGACCTTCTGGTGCGACAAGGTGACGGGACTTTCACGTAACTTCTGGCTTAGAGCTTTGGGCTGGTACGCTATGGCTCTTATCGATACGGTTTCCGTTATGCCTGAGAGTATGGCAGAGGAAAAGGCTAAGCTTTCCGAAATATACAAGGAGCTTATCGACTCTATGCTTAAGTATCAGAGCGACAACGGTATGTGGTATCAGGTAGTTAATCTTGGCGGTATTCCCGGCAACTATCTTGAAACAAGCGGCAGCTCTATATTTGCCTACGCTATTATGAAGTCTGTAAGAATGGGAATACTTGACGAAAGCTATTTCAAGTATGGCGAAAAGGCATTTAACGGCGTTTGCGAAAAGTATCTTTCAGAAAAGGACGGAGAGCTTCAGCTTGACGGCATATGCCTTGTGGCAGGCTTAGGCCCCGAGAACAACACACGCAGAGACGGTACCTTTGGCTATTACATGAGCGAGCCTGTAGTATCAAACGATGCTAAGGGCGTAGGTCCTCTTGTACTGGCTTATATAGAAATACTCTATAAGGAAAAGGAAACGGCTTGATAACCTGAGTTTTGCGCCGATACGTGCATTACATAAACATTATAATAAGCTGTCACATTATGATCTGTGATAAAAACGGATCTTAATGAGACAGCTTTATTTGGTTTTGTATGCTTTTGTTTAGCTCATGCCGTCCCACTTGTAGGGGCGTGCATCGCACGTCCAACGATAAACAGCACATTTTCCTGTGACATGGTCACATTACTTCAATTTCATTGCCGTCCCTTAGCCCTTTAGGGCGTAAGGGAAGGGGGACCGTTTCAAACAATTTTATTGTTTGAAATGGTGGAAGGGTCGTTCTAAATCAAATAAATAATTTTAATACTCGCCTAAACAAAAAATTCAACTCGGCAACCCCTTCAAATACTTCTCTGCCGAATAGACGCAGTTAGCGCCATCGGCAGCAGCCGTTATTATCTGTCTGAGACTCTTTGTTCTCACATCGCCTGCGGCAAATACCCCACTCCTGCTTGTTATGCCGTTTTCATCGGCTATGATATATCCGTTTTCATCTCTTTCCACAAAATCCTTGAATACATCTGAAAAGGGCTTTATGCCTATGGCTATGAAAATTCCGTCCATCTCCAGATCATATACATTCCCTTTGGTATTAACTCTAAGAGAGCTTACCTTATCCTCTCCGTTTATCTCCTCAACCACAGTACTCCACAGTATCTCAATATTTTCGATCTCCATTACCTGCTTCTGAAGTATCTTTATACCTCTCAGCTCATCTCTTCTGTGTATGAGATACACCTTCTTGCATATAGGGGCAAGAAATATGGCGTCCTCAAGGGCAGCATCTCCGCCGCCTACAACGGCAACCGTTTTATTTTTGAAAAAAGCTCCGTCACAGACTGCGCAGTAGGATACACCCATGCCCTTTAGTCTTTCCTCTCCATTTACGCCAAGCTGTCTGTGTCCTGCGCCTGAGGCTATTATTACTGCTTTTCCATAGAATTTCCTGTTTCTGCTGTCCTCAAGACATTTAATACCTTCATTTTCACTTATGGCAATTATTTCGCTGTTTTCAAATTCCACACCCAGCTTGTCGGCATGCTCTCTGAATTTAAGAGCAAGCTCATAACCGCTTATTTCGGGCAAGCCCAAATAATTATCTACCTCATAGGTATTTATTATCTGCCCTCCGCTTGAAAAGGACCTTTCAAAAACAAGGGTATTGAGCATTGCCCTTTTTGCATATACTGCGGCAGAAAGTCCTGCCGCTCCTGAGCCTATTATGATCAAGTCATATATTTTATCCATAGTGCATTCTCCTTTGGGAGTAGTATTGAACAAATTGCCTTCTTTTATTCTCAGTCTGTAAAAAGCGGTGTTGAAAGATACCTGTCACCTGTATCAGGCAGTATCACAACTATGGTCTTTCCTTGATTTTCGGGTCTTTTTGCCAATACAGTTGCAGCATATACGGCTGCGCCTGAGGAAATGCCCACAAGCACACCGTCATTTTTGGCAATGGCATTGCCTGTTGCAAATGCGTCCTCGTTTGAAACAGGTATCACTTCGTCATATACATCGGTATTAAGTGTATCAGGCACAAAACCTGCGCCTATGCCCTGTATCTTGTGAGGACCTGCCTGACCGCCTGAAAGCACAGGTGATGATGCAGGCTCTACTGCCACTACCTTTATATTGCTGTTTTTGCTCTTAAGATATTCTCCTGCGCCTGTAATAGTGCCGCCTGTTCCTACTGCCGATACAAATATGTCTACCTCTCCGTCTGTGTCCTCCCATATCTCAGGACCTGTAGTCGCCTTGTGTATTGCAGGATTCGCAGGGTTCACGAACTGACCCGGTATAAATGAATTTTCTGTTTCGGCTGCAAGCTCATCAGCCTTTTCTATAGCGCCCTTCATACCCTTAGCGCCCTCTGTGAGCACTACCTCTGCGCCATATGCCTTTAAGAGGTTACGCCTTTCAACGCTCATTGTTTCAGGCATTGTAAGTATAGTCCTGTAGCCCTTTGCAGTTGCCGCAGCAGCCAGTCCTATGCCTGTGTTTCCGCTTGTTGGCTCTATTATAACAGAGCCCTCCTTCAATATACCTCTTTCTTCAGCGTCCTCTATCATGGCCTTTGCCACTCTGTCCTTTACGCTGCCTGCCGGATTGAAATACTCCAGCTTAGCAACTATCTTAGCCTTTAAATTATTAGCCTTTTCATAGTTCGTAAGCTCTAAAAGAGGTGTGTTTCCTATAAGCTGTGTAAGATCTGTTTTAATATTGCTCATATTATTATCTCCTTATATACAATAATCATTTCCTATATTTTCTTTTGCTTTGTTTGCTATATCCTCCAGAGTAATATTATCCACTACCGAGTTGATAGCCTTATCCAATTCCTGCCATACATACAGCGTAGGACAATAGGCAGCTCTGCTGCATTGATTAGGCTCCTCCTCCAGACAGGCTACGGGAGCAAGAGAGCCCTCTGTAAGCCTTAATATCATGCCTACAGTATACTCCGATGGTTTCCTTGCCAGCTTATATCCCCCCTGAGGGCCCCTTACGCTTTTTACAAAGCCTGATTTGCTCAATATGCTTATTATCTGCTCAAGGTATTTTCCTGAGATCTCCTGTCTGTCCGCTACGCTCTTTATTGATATATATTCTCCCGTATCATTTATTGCCAGATCAAGCATAAGCCTGAGAGCATAACGCCCCTTTGTTGATATTTTCATAAGTACCTCCCTTAATGTATAAATATATAACCTACTATATACCTATGATTATAGGATAATTGAGAGAATATGTCAACAGCAATGTACTTATATTGCCTTGAAGGCTTCTTCAAGATCCTCTATAATATCATCTATATGCTCGGTACCTATTGAAAGACGTACTGTATTTGGCTTTATGCCCTGCTCAGCCAGCTCTTCGGCGTTGAGCTGAGAATGGGTAGTGCTTGCAGGGTGTATTACAAGGGACTTGACATCTGCAACATTTGCAAGAAGTGAGAATATCTGAAGGCTGTCTATAAATCTCTTGGCTTCTTCAGCGCCGCCCTTTACCTCAAATGTAAATATGGAACCTCCGCCATTGGGGAAATACTTCTTATATACTGCATTTGTAGGATTATCGGGAAGTGATGGGTGATTGACGCTCTCTACCTTCGGATGCTTAGACAGATACTCTATTACCTTCTTGGTATTCTCAACATGTCTTTCAACTCTCAATGAAAGAGTTTCAAGTCCCTGAAGGAAAAAGAATGCGTGGAAAGGTGAAAGAGTAGCGCCTGTATCTCTCAGCAGTATAGCCCTTATCTTCGTAACAAAGGCAGCAGGACCTACAGCCTTTGTAAAGCTTATGCCATGATAGCTTGGGTTAGGCTCTGTAAGTGAAGGGAATTTTCCGCTTGCCTCCCAGTCGAAATTACCGCTGTCCACTATAACGCCGCCTATGGTAGTGCCGTGACCTCCTATGAACTTTGTAGCAGAATGAACCACAATATCCGCACCATACTCAAAGGGTCTTACAAGATAAGGTGTAGCAAAGGTATTGTCCACTACAAGAGGGATTTTGTTGTCATGGGCTATCTCTGCATACTTTTCAATATCCACCGCATTTGAGTTGGGATTTCCCAGAGTTTCAATAAACACAGCCTTTGTATTGCCGTCAATGGCATTATTCAGCTCGTCAAAGTCCTCAGGCTCCACAAATTTAGCGGTAATGCCGTACTCGGGAAGAGTATGTGCAAGAAGATTGTATGTACCGCCGTAAATAGTCTTAACAGATACGATATTGTCGCCTGCATGAGCAAGATTTCTGAAAGTATAGTCTATTGCCGCTGCGCCGCTGGCAACTGCAAGAGCGGCAACTCCGCCTTCAAGAGCCGCTATCCTTTTTTCAAAAACCTCCTGTGTTGGATTTGTAAGTCTGCCGTATATATTGCCTGCGTCTGCAAGACCGAATCTTGCGGCAGCGTGATCCGAATTGTGGAAAACATAAGAGCTGGTCTGATAAATAGGCACCGCTCTTGCATCAGTAACCGGGTCTGCGCTTTCCTGGCCGATATGCAGCTGTTTTGTTTCAAATCTCAAATTTCTTTCGCTTATTGTACTCATTTTTTGTTACCTCCATATTTTCTATATTTCCTATTGGTTTAATATGATTTATGTTGGTATGTTACCACATATTTTTCCATTTGTCAATAGTATTTTTTATATTTTTCATATTTGTTTTATAGGAAAATGTTTTGAGGCATATTTTCTTCCCCTTCCCGACATTCCCTGAGAGGAGAGGTTGAGGTATTGACTTCCTTAAGCTTTCTTAAAGCCTTTATTCAACATTATTCAAACGTTTGAAAAACCATAACGTAAAGCTCCCCTTCGTAAGGTTCAGCACTTTGCCTACGGCAAAGCCGACAGCTCTCTTCCAAGCCGTCCCTCTCTGAGGGAAGGTGTCAGCGTAAGCTGACGGAAGGGTGCAATACTCAATTGTCGCTGTCGGGCGGATAACTTCTTCCGCTGCAATGGAGCTGTCAGCCCAACCAAGAATTACAAGTTATGAACGGATTTGCATGGGCTGACTGAGAGGTCGAACACGCTTATATATAAAATTTTTTGCTTATGCTGGTATTATCATTTTTGCTTTAGAACGACCCTTCCACCATTTCAAACAGTTGTTTGAAATGGTCCCCCTCCCCTCCGACGCCCTGTGGGCTAGGGGAGGCTAGAGATGTGGAGGAAAAGGGACGCCTTAGGTTTATGTTCTGCAAATGCCTTAATAATGTTGAAAAATTAATATTTATAACTAACTAAAAAATTATGAGGGAACATCTACTTAGGCTCCCCGTTCGTAAGGGGAGCTGTCAGCCCAACCAAGAATTACAAGTTATGAACGGATTTGCATGGGCTGACTGAAGGGTCGAACACATACACATTTTCCTGTGACTAGGTCACAGGAAAATGCACGCCCCTACAAGATATGGCACAGGTTTTGTCTCAATTTATAGGTACGATTATCGATTGTCCTTTTTACAAGTAACTTCTTTGAGAGGTTTCACCTTCTGCCGACCGCATCGTGGTCAGGCAGAAGCCCTGTTTCTTTTGGGGTCAGTAATTATGGTATAATATGACCTTATGCCCCAAAAGCCGTTCGGAGGGTGTGGGAACCATCGGAAGGTTCCCACGTTTTTGGTACTTTTTTCGCAAAAAAGTACACATAAATTTGCTTACTTTCTAAAGTAAGATAAACAAAAAT
>CANQBT010000013.1 GCA_947589405.1 uncultured Clostridia bacterium
GGAGCAAGCACCATAAATGTTGCACCGTAAAGAGTATCAGGTCTTGTTGTATATACCTTTATAGCCTTGTCAGTACCCTCAACAGGAAAGTCTATCTCTGCGCCATAGCTCTTGCCTATCCAGTCGGACTGCATTTTCTTTACCTTCTCGGGCCAGTCCAGCTTCTGAAGGTCGTTGAGAAGTCTTTCTGCATAGTGAGTTATCCTCAGCATCCATTGGCGCAGGTTTTTCTTTGTGACCTGAGCGCCGCAGCGGTCGCATACGCCGTTTGTAGCCTCCTCGTTGGCAAGAACGCACTTACAGTTGGGACACCAGTTAAGAGGCATTTCCTTTTCATAGGCAAGACCGTTCTTGAACATCTGTACAAATATCCATTGAGTCCACTTGTAATATGAAGGATCTGTAGTGTTTACCTCTCTGTCCCAGTCATATATAGCGGCTATTTCATTTACCTGTCTTTTAATATTTCTTATGCTGTTTTCTGTAGATACAGAAGGGTGAGTGCCTGTCTTTATGGCAAAGTTCTCAGCAGGAAGTCCAAATGCGTCCCAGCCCATTGGGTGCAGTATTTCATATCCTTGTAAAAGCTTGTATCTGCTCACAACGTCTGAAAGCACGTAGCCTCTCCAATGACCTACGTGGAGACCGTTGCCTGAAGGATATGGGAACATATCCAGACAGTAGTACTTAGGCTTATCTGTGTTGGTGGGATTTACAGGATTCTTTTCCCATATGTCACGCCATTTTTTTTCAATTTCCTTATAATTGTATTTTGTGCTCATACTAAAATTGCCTCCATAGTAAATTTGATTAATTATTATACACCTTTTTGGCATAAAATTCAAGCACTAATGTTGTAATGTAAGGCAAAAAGGTGAAAAGTCCGTATCATGTGTTAAAGAAAAAATTTGAGCAGCGTAAAAAGTATTGACTCTCCCCTAAGGGGAAGGTTTATACTTATAACAGAATCGATTCAAAGAGGTGTTTGATATGCTTATGACCATAGGACAATTTTCAAAAATAGGTGCCGTCAGTATTAAAACGCTAAGGTACTATGACAAGGCGGACCTTCTTAAGCCTGCAAGTGTAGACAAATGGACCGGCTACAGATACTATGAAGAAAATCAGCTGGACACGCTGTTGATCATAAGCAGACTCAAGAGATATGGATTTTCTCTTGCGGATATAAAAGCATTTTTAAATACCGACAGCAAAGAAGTACTTCTTTCAAAGTTAAAAGATCAATATATGAGAATAATGACTGATATTGCCCATAAAAATATGCTTTTAAAGGAGCTTAAGGGCATTATCGGTAATTTTGAAAGGACAGGTGAAATTATGAATTTCAAGGAAAATTATGCTGTAGCTACCGTGATAAGTCAGGAGTTGTATATTCTCAGCAGCAGACAGAATATGTCTGTAGAGGATTTTGGCAAATATTATGGTATTCTTTTTTCAAAGATAGCAAGGGAAAACATAAAAACAACAGGTTCGGTGCTTGCTATATATCACGATAAAGAATTTGACGAAAATAACAGCGATATTGAAACGGGCATTGCCATTGAGGACAGGGCTAAGGCTACGAATGTTATAGAAAGTCACCTTTGTGCAACGACAACACATAAGGGTGCATATGCCAATCTGCCTGAGGCATATGCTGCCGTTTTGAAATGGATAAATGAAAATGGCTATAGTATTACAGCGCCGCCTTATGAGATATATCGAATATCCCATGTGAACAATGTGCCTGCTGAGGACTGGGAAACAGATATTTATTTTCCTATTGAAAAGTAAATTATAGTGATATGCTTTCGGCTTAACAGATATTTTGAAGTCCACCGTCTGTGAAGTGTCGATATTTTAATAAAAGCTGCTTCAAATGTCAAAACGACATTTGAAGCAGCTTTATTGATCCGGGCTATAATAAATTACAGATCTCCGAATATTACAGGAAGCTGTGTTTTAAGGTCAGCCAGAAGGGCATTTGCTATTTCTCTTATCTGAGGGTGTGCTCTTTCAGATGTTCTGAGTTCAAAGAAATGTCTCCAGCTTCTTAAATTCATAGTTACAACGATTTCCGTTTTAAGACTGTTTGGAAGTATGCTTCTTGCCTCCTCCGGCTTTGCGCCCATAGAAATAAGGTTATTGTATTCCTTTTCTATATTCTCCATAGTTCTTGTCCATATATCCATCTTGGCTTTACCGTCTGCCGTATTTTCGTCCCAGAAGCAGGGCTTTATAAATGTAAGCTCATTGCCGAATTTATCGTTGCAGTAATTACAGTATCTTGTGCTTTCCTGTGAATAGCTTGCTATCCTGTGTCTTACAAGCTCATGGGTAACACCTCTGTCACATATAAATCTTACTGTTATCTTTTCGTGCTCTATTACGGACTCATGACCTCTTTTTATTATGTTTGCAATAAATTTTTCGGCGCTGCCATCTGAAATATTGCTTTCGCTTTTATAACAGGTCCTTCCTGCTCTTTCTATTGTTTTCATTATTTTTTGGGGATCCAGCTCGTCCTCAATGACATATGACGGTTTTATAACTCTCATAATATTTTCTCCTTTACATCTCGCTTCTGCCTTCCAGCGCTCTTGATAGTGTGACCTCGTCTACATATTCCAGATCGCTTCCCACAGGCACGCCGTTTGCTATTCTTGTAACTTTAATGCCCAAAGGCTTTAAAAGTTTGCTTATATATACGGCAGTAACATCTCCCTCAACCGTAGGGTTTGTCGCTATTATGACTTCCTTTACATTGTTGTCGAGCCTTTGCACAAGCTCTCTTATTTTAATATCATCGGGACCTATACCTTTTGTAACGGCTATTGCGCCGTGAAGTATGTGATAAAGTCCGTTGTATCCCCTTGTTTTTTCATAGGCAGCCATATCTCTGGGATTTTCTACGACCATTATGACATCCTGTTGCCTTCTGCGATCCGAGCAAATGCCGCAGGGATCGGAATCCGTAAGATTGCAGCAAACAGAACAGAATTTGACCTCTGTTTTAGCCTGTATAATGCTCTGCGCCAATGACTGCGCCTCCTCCTTAGGCATATTTATAATGTGGAAGGCAAGACGCTGGGCAGATTTGCCGCCTATTCCGGGAAGCCTTGAAAGCTGCTCTATAAGCTTGTTGACCGAATCTCCATAATAATTCATATCTGTTCACCTCTAAAAAAGGCCCGGTATACCTCCGCCCAAGCCGCCTGCAATACCGCCCATAGCTGAAGCAGCCGCTTCGTCTGCCTGACGTATAGCCTCATTAACGGCAGTCATGACAAGGTCCTGAAGCATTTCCACATCATCGGGATCGACTACATCGGGATCTATTTCTATTGCCTTTATTTCCTTTTTGCCTGTAATTGTTATCTTTACGGCACCGCCGCCGCTTGTTACCTCAAATTCCTTTGCTTCAAGATCCTGCTGAGCCTGCTCCATCTGTTTTTGCATTTTTTGAGCCTGCTTCATAAGATTGTTCATATTCATGCCGCCGAAGCCGCCGTTAAATCCTTTTGCCATTATAATTACCTCCAAATTATATTTAAATATAGTATAATTGTTTTTAGTCTGTTTTTCAAGTGCCTATTCAAATGTAACTATGTCTCCGAATACCTTTGTAAAATCGTCCTTTGTTATGACTTTTATATTTTTATCTTCGACACCGTATTTTTCCTTATGACGAGCTGTGTACTGCTCCTCTGTCATGGTTTTTACCATAAATTCTTTTCCGAAATAGTTTTTTAAAAGCTCCTTTATTTCGGTAAGGTGATTTTCCACATTTATTCTGGGACCGTTGTTTATGCATACTATTGTCAGAAAATCATCATCGATATATGAGGGCTTGACATTTGCAAGTATAGCCTTGAGCATACCTTTATCAAGACTTTTGACAAATTTTTTCCAGCCGTTCATAACATTTTTAATATCTGACGGAACAGCCTTTTCTATAACAGGAGTATTGACCGATTTATCTTTTTCCTCCTTTGCATCAGGTACTTCGGTTGCCTCAGGCTGACGCATGGGCTGCTGTACAATAGGTATGCCTTTTTCAAGTCTGTTTTCTATTTCCCTAAGTCTTTTATCAACACTTCCCGGATCATAGCTGCTTATGGGATTACATGCCTTTATAACGCATACCTCAAGCAGTATACGAGGTGAGGGATTGTATTTGATAGCCGAAGCCAGCTGTGAAAAACTGTTTATAAGACTTATAAGATAATCATAGCCTACAGCGCTGCCCTGTGATACAAGCTTGTCTATATAGTCTTTTGAATAGTCCAGAGCCTTGCTTTCTCTGCCAAGAGATATGGCAAGAAGCAAATTTCTCAAATGCGTTATTATATCGTTTACAAACTGGGCAATATCCCTGCCTTGAAGTATCATTTCATCTATAATATCCATACATTTTCCGCAGTTGCCGTCATTTATGGCATTTGTAAGCTCAAAGAATACAGAGCGGTCTGCTGCGCCTGTTACCTCTCTTACCTCTGCGGCTGTTATCTGCCTGTCAAAATAAAAGCTTATGCATTGATCCAGTATGCTCAGAGCATCTCTCATGGCTCCGTCAGATACTTCGGCGATATATTCCGCAGCGTCATCGGTAACGTTTGCACCTTCTCCGACAATATATTCCTTAAGTACGGAAACCATATCGTCCTTGCCTATTCTGTGAAAATCAAAGCGCTGACATCTTGAAAGTACTGTTGCAGGCATCTTTTGCGGATCTGTGGTGGCAAGTATGAACACAGCGTATTCAGGCGGCTCCTCCAGCGTTTTAAGAAGTGCGTTAAAGGCGTTTACTGAAAGCATATGCACCTCGTCTATAATATAGACCTTGTATTTGCAGTCTGTAGGCGGATATTTGACTTCGTCAATTATAGTTCTTACATTTTCAACACCGTTGTTGCTGGCAGCGTCTATTTCTATTACGTTTACGCTTGTATTATTCAGTATCCTTTTGCATATGCTGCATTGGTTGCATGGCTTTGTGCCTTCTTTTGAGATACAGTTTATTGCTCTTGCAAATATTTTGGCAGTAGTTGTTTTGCCAGTACCTCTTGTGCCGCAGAAAAGATAGGCATGGTTTATCCTGCCTGTTTCTATTTGATTTTTAAGTGTTCTTATTATATGCTCCTGACCTATAACGTCATCAAAGCGCTGTGGTCTGAGACGTCTGTATAAAGCCTGATATGCCATAAAGGCACCTCCTATAGCTCGGCAATTATAATACCGCTGCTCTTTTTGTAGTTCTTAAGACCTATATAAATATATGTAATGGCTATGCCCCATGTAATTATGGCGCTGTAGCTGAAACCGGCAAGCCCCACCGCAAGAGCAAGTATATTGGGGAATGTTCTGGCATATACAGCCAAAGTCATAAGCTGACCGAATTTCACCTGTGCTTTTGTAAAAGCCATGTTTATAAGATTGGCTATCAATGCAAGCATAAGTATATTCATTAATGTGCCTATAAAAAGCGAGATAAGTATACTTATGGCAAAAATACCTGCAAACATCAGCTTGAAGGCTCTGCTGTTCAGTACAGCTTTTACATCATCGCTTGTGATACTTTCGCCGTTGTTCATATCCGCAAAGTGGAACTGCTGCTTCTGTATACCGTTGCCTATATATATATCATCGCTGTCAGCTAAAATGTAAAATACATAGTTTTCAGCCATTCCTTCGTTTACGTCGCCGTCAGTATCTATAAGTACTCTTAAGCCGGATTCCTGTGAAGCTATATCTATTTTTTCGCTTTTAAACTTTCCCCCTGAAAGTGAAAATTCGGGGATATATTTGTCTGTAATAGCCTTCATGCCGCCTACCTGATGATATTTTATGCCAAGAGGTGCAAGGGATATAACAGCTGAAAGTATTGTAAATATAATAAGATAACCGATTACCTTTGAAGCCTTATTCCTCATAAGCATAGGATAGCTTTCAAATTTATAAATAGCCGTAGTAAGCTGTCTGAAAAAATTCATAATTAACCTCCACATTCATAGTCTATCTTAGTATACAATATTTCGGGAAAATTTACAAGAAATTTTAAAATAAAGAAATGCGTACTGCCGTTGCAATAAAAAAAGCATACCTATTTTATATTTCGCAAAATGTATTTAAAAGTACTTATTAAAAATTTATTAAAATTTTTTGAAAAAATTATTTACATTTTGTCGTATAACAGTTATAATGAAATCTGTATTAAAATTTAAGAAAAGGAGACAAAACAATGTCAAAGGAAATGGAAAACATTTACAGCGTTGAAGGCAAGCTGCCTTTGAAAACCGCTATACCTCTTGGTTTGCAGCACGTTATGGCAATGTTCGTAGGTAATCTTACGCCGCTGCTTATAATAACAGGCGCATGTGGTATAGCTTCAGGTTCAGATCTTCAGATAGCACTTTTGCAAAATGCTATGCTTG
Source organism: uncultured Clostridia bacterium (assembly GCA_947589405.1). Lineage (GTDB taxonomy): Bacteria > Bacillota > Clostridia > Lachnospirales > CAG-274 > CANPXH01. Next base: position 6,435 of record CANQBT010000013.1, read on the forward strand.
TAGCCGGTGTCGTTACATTGGTACAGCTTTTCACGATCGGTCCTGTAGGAGCAAGGCTTCCCATTATAATGGGTACAAGCTCAGGATTTATAGGCGTCAGCAAAAGTATTTCTGCTGTTATGGGCGGAGGTATAATTGCTTACAGCTCTATTATGGCTGCTTCATTTATAGGCGGTATTTTTGAGACCATTCTGGGTGGGTTCCTGAGACCCTTAAGAAAGTTCTTCCCATCTGTAGTTACAGGTACGGTAGTTCTTTCAATAGGTCTTTCCCTTATTGCAGTAGGTATCGCATCATTTGCAGGCGGCAGCGGTGCGGCAGACTACGGTTCACTTGAAAACCTTTTTGTAGGCTTTGTAGTACTTATTGTAATAATTGCTCTTAAGCATGGTACAAAGGGTATGCTCAGCGTATCTTCCATTCTTTTCGGCATTATTGTCGGTTACATAGTAGTAATAATTATGTCACAGGTACTCAATACCAATGTGATCGATCCGGCAACAGGCAGCGCTTTAATAGACCCTAAAACAGGTGAGGTCGTTAAAAAGGCGTGGGTACTCAACTGGGCTAAGGTAAAGGACGCAGCTTGGTTCTCAATACCAAAGCCTTTATATTTCCTTAAGGATTCAGCAGGTGAAACAGTCAAGTTCGTATTTTCACCAAAGTCTATTGCACCTATGCTTGTAATGTTCGTAGTTACCGCTGTTGAAACAGTAGGCGATATATCAGGTATTACTGAGGGCGGTCTTGGCAGAGAAGCTACGGATAAGGAGCTTTCAGGCGGCGTTATGTGCGATGGTTTAGGTTCATCCTTCGCTGCTATCTTCGGCGTACTTCCGAACACATCATTCTCTCAGAATGTAGGCCTTGTGGCAATGACTAAGGTAGTAAATCTTTTCGCTCTTTCTATGGGCGCTATATTCCTTATTCTTTGCGGCCTGTTCCCGAAGCTTGCCGCTATTGTTTCAATAATGCCGCAGCCTGTATTGGGCGGTGCTGCTGTTATGATGTTCTCATCTATAGTTGTCAGCGGTATTCAGCTTGTTACAAAGTGGCCTGTTACACCAAGAAACGTAACTATCATTTCTGTTGCTTTAGGTCTTGGATATGGTCTTGGCGCAAATGCAGACGCTCTTGCTAAGCTTCCTGAGTTTTTCAGCCTTATATTCGGCGGTTCAGGTATTGTTCCCGCAGCTGTTGTTGCAATTCTGCTCAATATCATTCTTCCTAAGGATAAAGAGGATGAGCAAATAGAAAAGACAAAGTAAATATTATAAATAAATGAAGCTGTCGCATTATGATCTGTGAAGGGTCTTAATGCGGCAGCTTTATTTATGCGGACAATCATTTCTGTTTTAATTTCATGCTTTCCGACATCATACATACGCCGAAAGCTCCTGCTTCTATGCAGCTTTGCATATTTTTTTCATTTATGCCGCCTAAGGCGTATACTGCTATATCCACAGCTTTGCATATTTCCTCAAGCATTTTAAGTCCTTTAGGTTCAAGTCCTTTTTTGCAGTCGGTTTCAAATATGTGGCTGTAGGTAATATAGTCGGCGCCATATTTCTGACATGTAAGCGCTTCGTCAATGCTGTGAGTCGATACACCTTTTATTTCAAAGTCCTTTATTTTATCTAGGTTGTTCATAAAAGCAGAGAAGGGCAGATGTATTTTTTTATAATTCAGTTCATAGGCTGTGTCAATAAAGCTGTGAAGTATTATTTTATCGCTTATTTCTATTGCCTTTTTTGCCAAAGCGGTATATTCCTTTGGAGCCAGATCCTTTTCTCTGAGTATTATATATTTATGATCCGAATGGTGAAGTATTTCTATCTGCCTAATAAGATCATCTGTCAGCCTTCTGTTTGTAACAGCTATCTTATACATATATGTACTCACTCATTACAGGCTGTAAGCCCTGTTCCTTTATGGCGTTATATACTTCTTCTACATTTCTGCCATCGGATATTTCAAACTGTTCATCGCCCTTGTGAGAACCGTCCTCTGTGTGACCGCCTATGCCTACATCTACACCTGCCGATATTTTGGTAGCGGCTATCTTTATTATATTATCTCTGAAACGCTGGCATTCTCTTGTGGAAATGGTAATGCTTGCAAAAGGCATAAATATCCTGTAGGCGCATATTACCTGCAAAAGCTGCGGTTCGTGTACGTCTTTGGGATTTATTTTGTCATTGTTTATAATAGGTCTTAATCTCGGACATGAAAATGCAATATCCGCATGGGGATATTTCTTCTGTATAAGATATGCATGCATACCTGTGGCAAAGGCATCTCTTCTGAAATCGTCAAGCCCAAGTAATGCCGCAAAGCCTACGCCTCTCATACCGCCCTTTATGGCTCTTTCCTGAGCATTAAGACGATAGGGGAATATTCTCTTATGTCCCTCCAGATGCAGAGTTTCATATTTATCCGAATTATATGTTTCCTGGAATACGGTCACATAGTCTGCGCCGCACTCATGGAGATACTTATATTCATCGGTATTCATAGGATATACCTCAAGACCTACTACCTTGAAATATTTACTTGCAAGTCTGCATGCCATACCTATATATTCCACATCGGACATTTTTCTGCTCTCGCCTGTAAGTATAAGCACCTCTTCAAGTCCCGTATCGGCAATAGCCTTCATTTCCTGCTCTATTTCTTCCTCGTTGAGCTTTGCCCTGTTTATTTTGTTATGACAGTTAAAGCCGCAGTATATACAGTAGTTTTCACAGTAGTTGGCAATATAGAGAGGGGTGAACATATTTATGCTGTTGCCGAAGTGCTTTCTTGTTTCAGCCATAGCCCTCTTAGCCATTTCTTCAAGAAAATCCCCTGCTGCCGGTGACAGAAGGGCGCCGAAGTCATAGGGCGTAAGAGAGTCCTTATTCAAAGCTTCCCTAACGTCTGCCGCCGTGTATTTATCGGGATCGTATTCCTTCCTTGCATTTATTACCTTGTCCTGTATTTCTGAGCCTATGTTTTCCATATCGGGAAGATATGTCATGTGGTCAATTCTTTTCTGTTCCATAGTACACCTCTTAATCCTGTAAAAATCCCGTTAATGGAGATGATGCGCTTGCCTTTTCTATTACTCTGCCCATACCTGAAAGATATGCGGTCCTGCCTGCTTCGATAGCCTTTTTGAATGCCTCCGCCATAGCCGGTATGTCTCCTGCTGTGGCTATTGCGGTATTTGCCATAACGGCAGCTGCACCCATTTCCATAGCCTCGCATGCCTGAGAGGGCTTGCCTATGCCTGCGTCAACTATTATAGGCAGATCTATTTCCTCTATAAGTATTTTTATAAAGTCCTTTGTGCATATGCCCTTATTGGAGCCTATAGGTGCGCCTAAAGGCATTATTGTTGCCGCTCCTGCATTTACAAGGTCCCTTGCCGCATTTAAGTCGGGATACATATATGGCATTACGATAAATCCCTCTTTTGCAAGTATCTCTGTTGCCTTTATAGTTTCATAGTTGTCGGGCAGAAGATATTTGGAATCGTGTATTACCTCTATTTTTACAAAATCTCCGCAGCCTACCTCTCTTGAAAGTCTTGCTATCCTTACTGCCTCTTCGGCATTCCTTGCGCCTGAGGTGTTGGGCAGAAGGGTAACTCCTTTCGGTATGTAGTCAAGTATGTTTTCCGTGTCTGAATTTGCACGTCTGAGAGCAAGTGTTATTATCTCTGCACCTGCGTTTTCTACTGCCGCTTTTATAAGCTCAAGCGAATACTTACCTGAACCAAGTATAAATCTTGAATTAAATTCGTGTCCTGCTATTACTAATTTGTCGTTCATTTTATATCTCCTTTTCACCTAATAATAATCTGAGCACCGTATTAGCCTGATGCATAGCGCATATGCCCACTCTGGGAGCCATAAGTCCGAGTCCCTTTTCTATGCCCGACACCATATCTCCACATATATAGAAACGGTCGCTTATTTTACGGCTGAGTATCGTATTGCCTGTGCCGTAGCCTGCCATTCCGCTTGCCGATACCACCGTAATATCTCTATTGCCTGTAAGCAGCGTATTTATAAGCATTGCCTTGTTTTCGGCTTTGTCAAAGCATTCGCACACAATAGGGTAATCCTTGAAAAGCTCTATGGCATTTTTTTCAGTCACCTTTATTTTTCTGCGCTTTATTTTAATTATGGGATTGACCGCTCTTATTTTTTCATAGAGAGCTGCTGTCTTTGCCTTACCTATGTCGGATATGGAATATTGCTGCCTGTTAAGATTAGTAATATCTACCGTGTCGAAATCCACAAGAAACAGCTTGCCCACTCCCGCTCTTGCAAGAGCAAGGGCAACATTGGAGCCAAGACCGCCAAGACCTGCTATGGCGACCTCAGAATTTATGAGCCTTTCGTATACGTCCTTGCCGTGACGTTCTGTAAGTGCGTTTATATAGTCGCTGTTTTTCATATCAGCCACCGCCTACAAAATTCACTATCTCAATAATATCCTCGTCGTTTATAATATAGCTGTCGTACTCCGTCTTGGATAGTATAGAGCCGTTTACCTCAATGGCAATATAGGTCTTTTTATAGCCGTTTTCATCTAGGTAGCTGCCTATGGTTTTTCCCTTTGCCGTTGAGTTTTCCTTTCCGTTTATTTTTGCCATATTTTCTCCTTTCACAAAAAAATCACACAAAGTGCTGCACCATAAATTCAGCTTCTCAGGAAGCCTACGCCCTTTCAAGGTGGTGTACCCCTTTGTGTGATCTTCAGATCCTCACTATTTTATTTTTCCAGATAATTTTAACATAATATGATAATGCTGTCAACTGAAAATAAGACCTATGTTGTATACGGCGGCAGACATGAGCCAGGCTATGCCTGTCTGATAAAGTGCTGAAAATAAAGCCCACTTAAGGCTTTTCATTTCCTTATATGCTGTGGTAAAGGCAGCTATGCATGGCATATACAGAAGTATGAATACAAGATATGAAAAGGCGGAAAGCTCTGTAAAATGCTGTGATAGGGGCGTATTGCCATAGAGTATGCCCAGCGTGGAGATCACCGCTTCCTTTGCGCCAAGACCTGTTATAAGAGCGGCAGGCGCTCTCCAGTCATCGCCAAAGCCGCAGGGAATAAACAAAGGCGAAATGATTTTACCCATATGCGCAAATATGCTCTTTGAATTATCTGTTACAATATGAAGGCTTGTGTCAAAGCTTTGCAAAAACCATATTATAACAGAAGCGATAAGCAGAGTTGTAAAGACCTTTGCAATAAAATTTTCGGCTTTTTCACACATGTTTACAGCGGCGTTTTTTAAAGAGGGTATCCTGTAAGGCGGAAGCTCTGTTATAAAGCCTTCGTTTTCTCCTTTGAATACCGTGCCGTCAAGTAATATACCGCTTAATAGGGCTACGGCTATGCCTATAACATACAATGCTGCGGTCAGCCATAGACCTTTGTCTTTAAATATTGCGCTTCCAAAGGCGGAAAATACCGCCATTCTTGCGCCGCATGCCATAAAAGGTATGAGTAATATTGTAAGTCGTCTTTCCCTTTCGTTTTTAAGAGTACGGCTTGCCATAATTGCGGGAACTGAACAGCCAAAGCCCATAAGCATGGGTATAAAGCTTTTTCCCGACAGACCGAAGCAGCGCAGGAGCCTGTCGGTCATAAATGATACCCTTGCCATATAGCCTGTATCCTCAAGTATGGAGAGAAATAAAAATAAAAGCACTATCTGAGGAAGAAATACTATTACCATGCCTATACCTTTAATAATGCCCTCTGTCACAAGAGATACCAGAAATTTATTTGTATTTATTTCTGCAAGGATATTATTTACAAGACCTGCGATATTGCGGTTCACAAGTATGTCCATGCCGTTGCTGAGTCCCTTTCCTATTTTACCGAATGTAATTGAAAAAATAAAATACATCAGGGCAAAGAATATCGGAAAGGCCAGTACACGATCTGTTACGACAAGGTCTATTCTGTCGCTTATAGTTGATTTAAGCTTCTTTTTATGTACACATTGAGAAACAACGCTTTCGATATATCTGTATCTTCTGTCGGCTGCTTTTTCATATAGCCTTTCGTCATCTTCAAGCTGCAATTTATATTTGCCCGATCCGCTGGCAGCTGCTTTTGTCGCTCTTTCAATAAGCTCTTTGATACCTTTCTTTTTAAGAGCGGATATTGGCACTATGGGTATATTCATAAGCTTTTCCATGTATTCAAAATCTATTTCATATCCCTTTCTTTTTGCTTCATCGATCATGTTGACAGCCATAATAACAGGCACTCCCGTTTCCGTGAGCTGTGTTGTAAGATACATATTCCTTTCTAAATTAGTTGCATCTACAATGTTTATAATACAGTCGGGTCTGTCATTGAGTATATATTCACAGGCAATGACCTCCTCCTGAGAATAGGGATAAAGGGAATATATTCCGGGAAGGTCGGCTATAACGGCAGGCTCTTTGCCTACAAGGCATATCCCTTCCTTTATATCGACTGTTACTCCGGGACGGTTGCCCGTATGCTCACGGCTGTTTGTAAGTACGTTGAACAAAGTTGTTTTTCCGCAGTTGGGATTTCCTGCAAGAGCAAGCTTAAGCATATATTACCCTCCTTTTTTTTGTATGTAAAATCCGTAAGAATATATGACAAATATTATAAAATGCTTGTCTTTATGCTTTTATTATTGTATACTGCTATAAAGGTGAGTTAATATGAAAAAAACAATTACGGCAGCAGGCATTCTTATTATAATATATATGCTCTTGTCCTGTTTAATTACTAATTTTGCATTGGGAAAGCTGCTTGGTATTATTTTGGGTTCGGCAATGGCGTTATGGTTTCATGTGCCCGATAACGCTGTTGTAAAGGTATCCAAGATCTTTTTTATAATTATAGCGATATTTTTTATCATAATAATAGTTATGATTTCCGTACTGCCTCATACAAACAGAGCCGACTATACTGAGGAAGCGGTCATAGTGCTTGGCTGCGGTGTAAAGGGTACAAAGCCGGGAGGTTCTCTCATAAAGCGTCTGGATAAGACAATAGAGTATTACAATAACAACAATAAGGCTGTGATCGTAGTGAGCGGAGGAAAAGGACCTCAGGAGGATATATCTGAGGCACAGGCAATGTATGATTATCTGATCGAAAGAGGGCTTCCTTCCCAAAGTATGATCATGGAAAGTAAGGCGACCTCAACAAATGACAATTTCAGATATTCAAAGGAAATACTTGATAAAAGACTGGGAGAGGACTACAGAGCGGTATATATCACAAACGGCTTTCATTCATACAGAGCCGGCGAGCTTGCCAAGCTGAACGGACTAAATGTGCGCTCATATAATGCCAAAACACCGCTTTCGGCGATACTTCCCAGCTATTTAAGGGAAGTGCTTGCAGTATTGAAGCTTTGGATATTTAAAAAATAGGAGAATGGTTATGTCAGCATATGAAGGCTTCGCAGAGGTATATGACGTATTTATGGAGGATACGCCTTATGACCAATGGACGGAGTATTTAATGGAAATTTTCAAAAAGCATGGTTTAAAAAGAAATACCGGCATCATAGCCGAGCTGGGCTGCGGTACGGGAAATATGACTCAGCGTCTTGCACGCAAGGGCTTTGACATGATCGGGATAGATATGTCTGAAAGCATGCTTGCAAAGGCGGGAGAAAAGACGGACCCTTCTCTTAATGTGCTCTATCTCAATCAGGATATGAGAGAATTTGAACTGTACGGTACGGCAGACGCAATAGTTTCACTATGCGACAGCATAAATTATATTACAGAGGAAAAGGATCTTCTCAAGGTTTTCAGTCTTGTTAATAATTATCTGGAGCCAAAGGGCCTTTTTGTATTTGATTTAAACACTATATATAAATTCAGAGAGGTACTTGGCAGCAACAGCTTTTGCGAAACGGCAGAGGATTCTGCCTATACTTGGGAAAATTATTATGATGAAGAAGAGATGATAAACGAGTTTTATACAAACTTTTTTATAAAGGACGAGGAAACAGGTCTATATACCCGATATGAAGAATTTCATTATGAAAGGGGATATGAAGTCCATAAAATAAAGGAGCTTCTGGAAAAGGCAGGACTTGAACTTGAAGCGGTATACGATGAGCTGACATTTAATGAACCTGTAAAGGAAAGTCAGAGAATATTTTTTGTAGCGAGAGAAAAGGAGAAATAAAAATGAGCGATCATATTCTGAGGGCAACAGCAGGTGAAAACACCGTAAGACTTTTTATAGCCAATACAAGAGATACAGTAGAACAAGCCTATGAATATCACAATACATCGCCTGTTATGTCTGCCGCTTTGGGAAGAAGCCTTACTGCTGCCGCCATAATGGGCTCTATGCTCAAATCGGATAAGGACGTAGTTACCATACAGATAAAAGGCGACGGTCCCGGAGGGGGTCTTACGGTAACATCCAATTCACGTTCAGAGGTAAAGGGCTATGTAAATAATCCCAATGTGGATATTCCTCTTAAACCAAACGGCAAGCTTGATGTACAGGGAGCTTTGGGCTATGGTACTCTTACCGTTATAAAGGATCTGGGAATGAAGGAGCCATATGTAGGAAGGATACCTCTTGTGTCGGGAGAGATCGCAGAGGATATGACATACTATTTTGCCAAATCCGAACAGACGCCTTCAGCAGTAGCCTTAGGCGTGCTTGTGGATCGTGACTACAGCATAAAGCAGGCAGGGGGCTTTGTAATACAGATGATGCCGGGTGCGCCTGAGGAGATAATAACCGATCTTGAGGAAAGGCTCATGACTATAGAGCCTGTGACATCTATGCTTGAAAAGGGTATGTCATCAGAGGATATTTTAAATATTCTTGTAGGAGACCGAGAGCCCCATGTGCTTGACAGGATACCCGTAAACTATGTTTGCAACTGCTCAAAGGAAAGAGTGGAAAAGGCGCTTATGGCTGTAGGCAAAAAAGAAATAGCCAAAATAATCGAGGAAGACGGAAAAGCAACTCTTCATTGCCATTTTTGCAGCAAGGATTACGATTTCAGCAGAGAAGAGCTTGAGAAGCTGCTTACGATGTAAAGAGTAAAAGCACAAATCAAACAAAGCTGTTTCATTAAGACCTTTTGATAAGGACTTAACGGAACAGCTTATTTTATGCATAAAAATATGAATTTCGATCTTTCTAAAGTGAAATTTAAAGTATTGAACTTTACTATTTAGGATTTACGTGTACCATACAATGCTTAACTAGAGGAAAGCTTCCTTCTATTTTATCATGTACCTCCTGAGCTATGCTGTGGGCTTTGTAAAGAGGAAGATTTCCGTCGGCGGATATTTCTATATCAACATATATTTTAGAACCGAAAAGCCTTGTCTGTATAAGGTCCAGAGTTTCAACTCCCTTTACGGAGCATACGGCTTTTTTCATTTCGTTTGTGGTTTCTTCATCACAAGCACGGTCTACCATTTTATCCATAGAGTCCTTGAAAATGTCAAAGGCGGCTTTTACAATGAAAACACATATGATTATAGAAGCAAGAGGATCCAGTACGGGAAAACCAAGCCTGGCGCCAAATATACCTATAAAGCTGCCTACAGAAGAAAGAGCATCGGAACGGTGGTGCCATGCATCTGCCATAAGAGCGCCTGAATTGATCTTCTTAGCTGCATTTCTGGTATACCAGTACATCGCTTCTTTTGCCCCTATAGATATAAGAGCCGCAATAAGAGCGGATAAGCCCGGCTTCTGAATAGAAGAAGGATCTATGCTTACTATTTTTCTTATACCTGAAAGTCCTATACCAAGTCCTGCCAGAAACAGAAGGGCAGAAAGCACTATCGCCGCAACACATTCAAGCCTTTCATGACCGTATGGGTGGTGGGCATCGGATTTCTTGTCTGCCATTTTCACTCCTGCAATAACTACGAATGTGCTTATCACATCTGAAAGAGAATGAGCCGCATCAGATAACATGGCAGAGGAATGTCCTATTATACCTGCTATGAACTTAAATAACGACAGTAGGGCATTAACGGCGATACTGACAGTTGAGACCTTAATGGCTGTTTTTGTGTTATCCACATAAATCACTCCAAATCAATATGTTATTATATGATACAACAGCTTCTTCAGGTTGGTCAAGAACAACCGAAGGTAAAATTAATTTTTTTCTTGTTTACAAAATTCATTCTTTGATTTATAATTATACTAGGTTAGTTTGACATATCTATTGTACTACAGAAGGAGTTATTCTATGAAAAAAATTTTACTCTTGCTTTGTTCGCTGCTTTTGATCGCAGGCTGTGATTCAGGCGGCGACAAGCTTAAGATATATGCGGCGTCAAGCGTTAAGGAGCCTTTATCTGAGGTAATAGAGCAATACAATGAAGGATCTCCTGTTGAGATAGTTCTCAATACAGGAGGGTCTGACGCTATGGCTGCATCAATAAACAACAGCACAAGCTGTGATATTTTCATTCCCGCTTCTCTTAAACAGACAGATGAGCTTATTGACGAGGGAATAATAAGCGAGGACAATGTTTTCCCGTATCTGGACAACAGAGTTGTGCTTGTTAAAAACATAGATACCAAGTCTGACGTAACAGGATTTGACAATGCGAATCAGGCAAAGAGTATCGCCATTGCAAAGACAGGCGTGCCTATAGGCGATTATGCCAGAGAAATACTTATAAATACGGGAAATCTTGAGGACATACTCAGGAACATAAAGGTAAAGGAATACGCTTCCGATGCTGAGGTAATAGAAGCTATAGTCAAAAATGAAGCTGAAATAGGCGTTGTATACGCTACAGATGTTGCTCTTAATACAGATACAGTACAGGCAATATCAGAACCGCCTAAAGACACTCTGAATACTCCTGTTACATATCCTGTTGCCGCAGTCAATACGAAGAATTTATATACAGCTGATTTCATAGATTACCTCACTTCTCGGGAGGCAGTTGAAATATTTGAAAAATACGGCTTTTCAATAAACGATAATGTTGAGATCAAAAATAACGAGAGGGTAAATAACAACGAAACGGAGGATCCGAAACAAAATGGATAAAACCAAAAAACTAACGACCTCAGCGATGCTGGCTGCAATAGCATATCTTGTAATGCTTGTAAGTCATGCACTTCCGCCTGTTATACCTTCAGCCCCTTTTATAAGCTATGATCCAAAGGACGTAGTTATTGTAATAGGCGGGTTCATACTTGGTCCACTCTATGCGCTGCTTATAACCGTAGTGGTTGCTTTTATAGAAATGCTTACCATAAGTTCAACAGGTCCTATAGGGTTTGTAATGAATATTATAGCAAGCTCTTCATTTTGTATTGCGGCAGCGTATATTTACAGTAAAAAACATACCTTGAACAGAGCTGTGATAGGTCTTATTATAGGCACGGTACTGCTTACTGTAGTTATGGTACTGTGGAACTATTTACTTACTCCTCTCTATATGGATATACCGAGAGATGAGGTTGCAAAAATGCTCATTCCTGTATTTATACCTGTGAATATTTTTAAGGGAGGGCTCAATACTGCATTTACGCTTATGCTTTATAAGCCTGTTGTAACGGCTTTGAGACGGTCAGGACTTGTGGCTGATACTACCAGTACCCAAAGACATGGTATAAATGCAGGAGTTATAATACTTTCAGCCATTATAATAGTAGGCTGTGTTTTATTCCTTCTTATTGCAAGAGGATTGATATAGGAGATATATGCTATGGAAAAATATACTGAAGAAGCTATTGAAATGGCAGGAAAAATATCCGAAATAATAAAAAAGAGCAAAACATACAGGGAATATGAAAAGGCTCTGGAATATATCAAGGATAAGCCTGAGCTTATGGAGAAGATAAATCAGCTTAAAATAAAGCATTTGGAGTATGCCGCTGAAAGAAATCAGGGACATGAGAATTTTGATAAGGAAAAATATATTTCACAGGAATTCTATAAGCTTATGCTGGACAGACAGGTGGAAATTTTCCTAATGAATGAGGAAAAGCTTGTAAAGATATTCAGCGAGATATATCTAAAGGTTGCAGAGTCATGCAGTCTGGATATTTTTATGTAGGTGATAATAATGGAAAGCGGAGTAATATTGTCGGGCAGCGCAAATATATATTATGAGCTTTACGGCGATGAAAAAAATGATGTGCTTGTGCTTCTGCACGGCAATGGGGAAAGCGGCAGGAATTTCAAAAAGCATATTGAAATGCTTAAGGACAAATACAGACTTCTGGTAATAGACAGCAGAGGTCATGGAAATTCTGAATTTGGTAAAGGTCAGCTTTCGCTTGGTACAATGTCTGTAGACCTTGTTAACGTATTGGAGCACTTTGGTTTTGACAAAGTGAATATTGCAGGCTTTAGCGACGGAGCCAATATAGCTATGCTTACCGCTATTAAAAACAGCGATATTATAGATAAACTTATATTGATCGGCGGTAATTACAACATACACGGCTTTAGGATCGGTACGGCATTAATGCTGAGAGTAGGCTATATGTGTGCCAGTCTCAGCGCTTTTATAAGCCCTGTCAATCGTTTTAATAAGGAATATTTTTCACTTATGGTAAAAGAACCCGATCTTAAAAAAGAGTCTCTTTCTGTTATCAAATGCAGGACTCTTGTGATAAACGGAAATAAGGATATGATAAAGACAAGCCATGCAAAGGCTATTGCCGATACTATTCCCAATGCAGAGCTTAAAATAGTTGAAGGCGATCACTTCTGGATTTACAGAAAGCCTGAGGAAGCCTGTCGGATAATAACTGAGTTTTTATCATAAATACAAAGACATGATTTATTCAGGAGTAAAGCTGTTTTAAATACAAAATCGACTTGTAAAAAGGTATGAGTATCAGAATGGTCGATACGCTTATGTGCTGTTAAAATGCCGGTGCATACAGAAATCAAATATGCTCTCTGTATGCATCGGCTTAATTTTTTATAAGACAATGATTCTTTTGTTATATGTATAAGATACGCCCTATGTCTTGATGTGACAGGGGTGTTTTTTATGCCATATCAAATGCACTATTAAAGTCAAAATCATCCAAATCAAATTCCGCCTCAGATGATCCTTCCAGTATTTCTTTGAACATGCCGTCTGCACCGTCTATATTGAACATATCATATAAATAAAGATATGTGCCAAAATAAGCAGTAGCTTCAGCTTCGTCTAATTTCTTGTCATTGTATTTTTCAAGGACATCGGCAGCCTTTTCAAGCATATCGTTTGCACAAAGAAGAATTTCAACACGTTTATCAAAATCAGGCTCGGATTCTATCTTTGCAAAAGCGTCGTCCCTTGCTTTTGCGGTTTCTCTCAGGTCCTTTGCATAGTGAAGAGGTGTTTTAAGAACCATTTCAGAGGTCAGATCAGTACGGGCGATCTCACTCTGATTTTGGCTGTCGGCTTTGGAAAGCTTATCTATGAATTCACCTAATCGTTCGGTATCGGCATCATTCAGATTGCCTGTGTCAAAATTTTCGAGAAAGAAGCCGTTTGCCTTGTATGTATATTGATTTAATGCAGAATCAAGCTGATAAAGGATCTTTTTCATCTTTTCATCATATTCACTCATAGTTTTTTCTGCTCCATCTTCTGTTATGCCGCCTGAATTTTCAAGCTCCATAATTTTAAGCATTTCGCTATAGACATCTATCATTTCAAGTATAAGCGCCTTTATCTTTGTTTCGCTGTCATTTTGAGGAGAAAGATTGTTCATTATATATGTATTCAAATCAATATCATCTCGAATGTTTGTAAACATTTCATCATAATTTTCATCTTCTTCAGGCATTGTCAGAATATTGTATATAAAAGAATCGGAAACACTTAATAATACAGTAGTAGCTATACATATGTATTCTGCTGTTCTGGCATAATCGGCAGTATCGCTGCTTATGCTGCTTATATTTTTGCTGTCATTGTCAGGGACTTTGTTTTCGGTAGTTTCGGAAGCAGGAGCTTTATCCTCTGCATTCAGCACAACAGTCTTGCTGTCGCTGTTCCATTCCACATCTAAGCCGGAAGCTTCGCCTACTGCTCTTAAAGGCAGCATCATAGAGCCGTTTATTATCTGAGCGGGTACGTCAAGAGAAACGGTATCCTTGTTTACAGTCATAGTGCTGCTGTTTGCGGTCACATCTATACTTTTTTCTTTATTTGAAAGTGTTGCTGTTTTGGTATTGCCGTCCCATACAACGGTATAGCCCAGCTTTTCAAATACACCTCTTAGAGGTATAAGTGTTCTGCCTTCGACTATAACGGGCTGCTGAGCGTCAAAATTGACTTCCTCATCATTTAGAGTTACGGTAATATCCTTTGCATACACATTGCCGACCATCATAACAGCTGCCAGTAAAAATGCGATTGATCTTTTCATAACAGACCTCCCTTTTTTATTTGTTAATATAAGTATACTACAAAAAGAATAAATAATCTACATTTTTTTATAAAAAAACGGTATTCCGTAAAAAACGAAATACCGCAATTTTTTAAGATGCCTTAAGCTCAAGTCTTAATCTGTCGGCAATAAGGGCTATAAATTCGCTGTTTGTAGGCTTGCCCTTGTTGTTGGATACGGTATAGCCGAACAGCGAATCAATAGCGTCTACCTTTCCTCTGCTCCATGCGACCTCAATAGCGTGTCTTATAGCTCTTTCAACTCTGCTTGGCGTTGTATTGCACTTTTTGGCTATTGCAGGATAAAGCTCCTTTGTAATATAGTTGAGGACATCAATATCATTTATAGCCATTATGATCGCTTCTCTCATGTAATGATAACCTCTGATGTGGGCAGGTACGCCTACCTCATGGAGAATATTCGTAACACGTGTTTCAAGGTCTATATCGCTTTGTCTGCTGTAGCATACGCCGGTATTGAGAGCGCCTTTTTTGGTAATAGGCTCTTTAAGCTGTCTTATGCGGGAAACAAGAAGCTCCATATCGAAGGGCTTTGCTATATAATACTTTGCGCCAAGCGTAAAAGCCTTTTGCGTTATCTGTTCTCCTGTTATGGCAGTAAGCATAATGCACATAGTGTTCTTTCCCTTATTTTCCTTGTGGAGCTTTTCAAGCACGCCTATGCCGTCAAGCTTTGGCATTATTCCGTCGATAAGGGCAATGTCGGGATTATCCTTTACTATTTTTTCATAAGCTTCTTCACCGTCATAGGCAAGGGATATTATTTCCATATCCTCCTGCTTGCCTATGTAATTACTAAGGCAATCGCAAAAATCCTTGTTGTCATCGGCTATCAATACAGTTAGTTTTTCGTTTTTCAAAATAATTACCTCCAATTTTAAAAATACAAGTAAATTGATTTGACCAAATGGTAATATTTACCATATATGGGTATTATAGTATAATTATTTTGAAAATGCAAGTGAAATTTATTAATTATTTCTAGGAATACCAAATTTTGCCAAATTTGAATTGCGAAATCTGTAGTCCTGTGTCACTTCTTTGCCGAACCACGTCGGTGGGTCGAACAATATGGCGTCTTTTGTAGATGAAAACTCTACCTCAACATTCATAAATCCCTTGAGAAAACCCTCATATATATCCAGCTCGGCATTTAAACCATTATCCAGAGGTATAATGTATCTTGTTTTTTCAACAATATTGTATTCGATCTTTTTGCTGAGTTTTGCAAATTGCTCTTCTGTAAGAGGAAGCTCGTATTCTATTTTTTTCATAAGACCGCTGCCCTTTACAGTAAGTATGTATTCATCATCTTTTTGTCTTATCCTTATTGTAGGATCTGTGGATATATACGCCTGCTTTATATGATGGCTTTCATACAAGGAAAGCTCATCAGGTACCTTCTTGACCAGGAATTTTCTTTCTATCTCATAAATTTCATTGCTCATTATTTCCCTCCTACTTGATTTTATACGGTATAATATGGTATACTTTTTAATAGATAATTGTATTTTATACTATATTTTAACATAAAATGGAGGTTTTGTATATGGTAATCGTATTCCTTGCTGACGGCTGTGAAGAAATAGAGGCATTGTCAGTAATAGACACATTGAGAAGAGGTAATGTTGAGGTAAAGGGAGCCTCTATATCAGATTCCCTTGTTGTAAAAGGCGCTCATGGCATAGACTTCATGGCTGACTGTTTTTTCCGGGATATTAATTTTGACAAGGTGGAAATGGTTGTTCTTCCGGGAGGACTTGGCGGAAGAAATAACCTTATGGCAGATAAAAATGTTGTTACGGTATGCAAGAAGTTCAACGAGCTTGGCAAGTATGTGACCGCTATATGCGCTTCTCCAAGCGTGCTTGGGGAAAATGGCATACTCAATGGAAGAAGGGCTACCTGCTATCCCGGCTTTGAAGAACAATGCAAGGGCGCAGTAATGCTTGGCGACAGAGTTGTTGTAGACGGAAATATCATTACGTCAAAGGGTCCCGGAACCGCCTTTGAATTTGCTGTAGAGCTTCTGAGAGCATTAAAGGGCAGCGAAGCTGCCGATAGTGTTGCGGAGGGTCTTATACTCAATTAATATTTTTAAATATTTTAGGGAGAATATCTTCTGTAATTTCAGTTATTCGGAGTTTGCTGCAGGCATTGAGTACCTTGCCTGTATCAATTGAATATATGTATGCAATATCCTCAGGAGTATATACGGTATTTTTTGTATAGCTCAGGGATTTTCTGAATATACGGCATATGTAGCTGCTTCCGTTCAGCATAATAAGAGGTATGGATTCTGAGGAAATGTTTTTTATATTTTTTGCTTTGACTATGCTGCTTATCTCTTTTTTGGATATGTTCAGAAGGGAGCATATTTCATTTGGCTCAATATTGTCCTCGCTGGATTTTATAAGTATATCAAGAGATCTTAAGGCAGGACATATTTCATTATTATATGTATTGTAAAAATTCATCGTATTCACTCCTTATACTGATTATAGTTTAATCGGATCGTAAAATCCAGCTGTAAATATTGGAATTGAGGTGTAAGCATGAATGCTTTGCAGAAATATTTTAATTACAGGCAGGCATTGATCGACCAGTATATAAAAGGCGATATGACCAAAAGAGAATATCTTAACAGGAATTTTGATGCAGTACTGGCACTTAATATAGAACCCTTTAAAAACGTAGATACAGTAGATAAGGGACTTTTCAATTACCAGTATTACAACGCTATGGCAAAGGACGCCCGCATGGAAGCTGGCAGATATTCCGATACTGACAGGGAATACAACAGAATGTGCAATGCGGAAAGCAATTATTATTATCACATGAAGGATAAGGCTACCATGCGTGTATTGCAGCTGCTGGACTATCAGAATGTACGTGCATATTTTATAAAGGTAAGGAGCAGAGAGCTTAAGAACAAGCTTTTTGAAATAGTTCTGGAGGACAACAATATGATACTCCATTCCACGTCGGAGGTCATACTCAATAAGCTCAGAGATGAAAACTGCTTTTCGGAAGGAGTATGCTCCTCCAGAATAGACAGCTATATAAATCATAGATATTGAAAGGAGCTTTTATATGATAATAGGAGCCTGTACCTTATACATGTCTGCCGAATGGGTGAACTCACTTAAGGAAAAAAGAATGGTGGTCAAGAGCATTATAGAAAAGACAAGACATAAATTCAATGTGTCTATAGCCGAAGTCGACAAGCAGGATATTCACAGATCCATAGTCATAGGCTTTTCCTGTGTTACAAATGAAGTGAAGCATGCCGATGAAATAATAGAAAATGTACTGAATTTTATTGAAAATAATACAGATGCCGTAATAGACAATATAGAAAGAGAAATTTTTTAAAAAAATACTAGCAATTTACCCCATCCTATGCTATAATTGTTAGAAGTGCAATCAGATTAAGGAGGATTTTATAATGAGTGCAGTTGAAACAATAGATAAGAATAAGGTTAAATTTACATTTTCCGTTGATGCAGAAACCTTTGAAAAGGGCATGGACTATTCTTATAAGAAAAACAGAAATTCCATTAATATTCAGGGATTCAGAAAGGGCAAGGCTCCCAGAAAGCTTATAGAGGCTCAGTACGGCAAGGCAATATTCTATGATGACGCCATTAACTATGTGCTTCCCGAAGCATATGACAAGGCTGTTGAGGAAAACAATTTGGAAGTCGTTTCAAAGCCTGAGATAGATGTTGTTTCACTTGACGACAAGGGCGTTGAGTTCTCTGCTGAGGTATTTATAAAGCCGGAAGTAAAGTTAGGCAAATACAAGGGTCTTACTTATACCAAAACAGATGTAAACCCAACCGATGAAGAAATAGACGCAGAGATAAATAAGGAGCTTGATAAGGCTGCCAGACTTGTTACCATAACGGACAGACCTATACGCAACGGCGATATTGCAACTATTGATTTCAAGGGCTTTATCGATGATGTTGCATTTGAAGGCGGCGAAGGTCATGATTTTGACCTGAACATAGGCTCTCATTCATTTATAGACAACTTTGAGGATCAGCTCGTAGGTCACAATACAGGCGATGACGTTGAAGTAAACGTTACATTCCCTGAGGATTACGGTCAGAAGGACCTTGCAGGCAAGCCTGCCAAGTTTGAAGTCGAGATAAAGGATATAAAGGTAAGAGAGGTCCCCGAGCTTACAGACGAGTTCGTACAGGACACTACCGAATTTGAAAATATAAAGGATTATAAGAACGATATATGCGGCAGACTTCTTGCGCAGAATATACAGAAGGCTGATT
>CANQBT010000014.1 GCA_947589405.1 uncultured Clostridia bacterium
ATAGCATATGTTTTGTGGAAGTTAACGCCTATATATCTGAGCCTTTCCTCGTCAAATTCATAATAGTCATCGCACAGATCCTTTACGGAGACCATGCCTTCTGCCGTATTTGGAAGCTCTACATATATTCCCCAAGAGGTAACGCCTGATATTATGCCTTCAAATTCCATGCCGATTTTATTTTCCATATATTCCACTATCTTATACTTGTCGGCTTCTCTTTCGGCTTCATCGGCCCGTCTTTCGTTTTCGGAGCAATGTCTTGCGGTTTCGGCAAGTATTTTGTTATAGTGCTCTATTCTTTTTTCTGTCAGATCCCCCTTAAGATATTCGCTTATTATTCTGTGTATCTGAAGGTCGGGATAGCGCCTTATAGGTGAAGTGAAATGGCAATAATACTGAGCTGCCAGTCCAAAATGTCTGTCGTTTTCGGCAGTATATTTTGCCTGCTTCATGCTTCTCAACGCCATTTTATTTATAAGCATTTCCTCAGGCTTATCCTTTATTTTATCAATAAGCTGCTGATAGCTTTTGGGGTGCCTTGAGCTGCCCTTTATTACATAGCCTAAGGCACCTGTAAATTCTCTGAGCTTTTCAAATTTTTCTTCATCGGGCTCCTCGTGTATTCTGTACACAAAGGGAATATCCAGCCAGTAAAAATGTTCTGCAACAGTTTCATTTGCAGCCAGCATAAATTCCTCTATAATGCTTGTAGCAACATTTCTTTCTCTCTTAACAATATCTATGGGTCTGCCCTCTTCGTCAAGCACAATTTTGGCTTCGTCACTATTGAACTCTATAGCGCCTCTTTTTTGTCTTTTGGCATTAAGTATGTTTCTGAGAGCCTCCATATCCTTGAACATAGGTATAAACTCACTATATTCGGAAATATATGCGGAGTTTTCATTTGTAAGAATATCGTATACTATATTATAGCTCATACGCTTGTCTACATTTATAACAGCCTTTTTTATATCGTGTGATATTATATTTCCCTTTTTGTCTATTTCCATAATACAGCTCAGAGAAAGTCTGTCCTCACCTTCATTCAGGGAACATATGCCGTTTGAAAGCCTGTGGGGAAGCATAGGTATTACCCTGTCCGTAAGATATACGCTTGTTGCTCTCTTATAGGCTTCTCTGTTAATAGCCGTTTTTTCTCTTACATAGTGAGATACATCTGCTATATATACTCCAAGTCTGTAATTGCCGTTGTCCAATACCTCGACAGATACCGCATCGTCAAGATCTTTGGCGTCCTCACTGTCTATTGTCACCATTTTAACGGCTCTCATGTCCTCTCTGCCTTCCATATCTGCGTATTCCACAATATCGGGTATCTTTTCGGCTTCATTACATACCTCATCTGAAAATTCAAAGGGCAGATCGTACTGATATACAATAGAAAGAATGTCTATGCCGGGATCATTTATATGACCGAGTATCTCTGTTACAACGCCTTCGGGATTGCTGTTTTTATCCGCAGGCTTTGTTATTTTTACAAGGACCTTATGTCCTGTAACGGCTCCCTTGCTATTGCCGACAGGTATAAAAATATCATTTCCGATCTTGCTTTCATCAGGCACCACAAAGCCATAGCCCTTTACCTGTTCATAGGTCCCGACAATATGCTTTAGACCTCTTTCCAGCACCTTTACTATTTCTCCTTCTTTTCCTCTGCTGTCGCCGCCTGTTATCCTGAAAAGCACCTTGTCTTTATGTAAGGCGCCGTTTACAGCAGAAGCAGGTATGAATATTTCCTCCGCAAAATCTTCACAGGCAGCAAAGCCAAAGCCCTTCTGATTACCTCTGAATATTCCTTTATACAGATTTTCCCTGCTTGGATCGTTTATTTTGCCTTTTTTTGTTATTACAATATCTCCCCCTGCGGCAAGCTCATCTATCATATTGTAAAATATATCTCTTTCGCCGACAGGCACCTGCATAAACTCTGCAATATGCTTTGCTCTCATGGGCTTGTATTCCTTATCTTTTATAAAAGACAAAATTTTTTCTTTTCTCTGAATATACAATTCATTTTCCATGACTTCCACCTCAGAAGTATTTTTTCACACAGTATAAAAGTTATACAAAACGAAAATGGGATGCCCTAAGGCATCCCTTAAAATTACTTTACAAAATTGCTGGCAAGAATAAGTACTGCATATATGACCGCAACTATCTTGGTATACAACTCAAGCTTGCCCTCAACTGAATTCTTTTTATTTCTGTCCCAGTAGGATGAAGACTGACTGCCTGAAGCCATACCGCCTATAGAACTGGTAAAGCCTGCGGCCTGCTTCTTCTGTAAAAGAATAAGAGCAACGAGTGCAATACTGCAAATAGTTATAAATACGCATAAAATTATAAATGGAACACTCATAGCCGAACCTCCTTAAATCTCAATCTACATTATAATAACACAACAAATTATAAATATCAAGTATTTTTTTGCTTTTTGTGTCATATATTACATTTTGACATCAAATTTATATCCAACGCCCCATATTGTCTTTATACTCCACACATCATCTTTTTTCATTTTTTCTCTTATTCTTTTAATGTGTACATCGACTGTCCTTGTATCGCCTACAAATTCATAACCCCATATTTTATCGAGAAGAGTTTCTCTTGTAAACACCTGATTGGGATGAGCTGCAAGAAAGCTCAAAAGCTCAAATTCCTTAGGAGGAAGTGACATTTCCTGATCATGATAAGTAACAAGATATGTATTCTGATTTATAAGAAGATTCGGGAAAACTATCTTCTTAACTTCAGGCTCAGTCTTGTTCTCATATCTTCTGAGCACAGCCTTGACTCTTGCCACAAGCTCCTTTGAATCAAAGGGCTTTACGATATAATCATCTGCGCCCATTTCAAGACCAAGCACCTTGTCAAAGACCTCTCCCTTAGCCGTAAGCATAATGATAGGCGTATTTGATATTTGTCTTATTTCTCTGCAAAGCTGATATCCGTCCTTGCCAGGAAGCATTATATCCAGCAGCACCATATGAGGTGCATACTGCTTAAAGGCTTCAATGACCTCATTGCCCGAATGGACCTCATATGTTTCATAGCCTTGTTTCTCCATGTGAAGTGAAATAAGCTCCGCTATATGAACATCATCATCTACAATCAATATTTTTATCCTGTCCGTATCCATATTTCATGACCTCCATTATTTTGTTTCGACTATGGTTACGCCCGATTCACCTTCACCGTATTGGCCAAGTCGGTAATTTTTTACACGTGGATTTTTCTTTAAGTAATTGTGTACAGCCGTTCTTAATGCGCCTGTACCCTTACCGTGAATAATCGTAACAGGAGAAATCCCTGCTAAAAACACATCATCTATATATTTATCAAGTCTATCAAGAGCCTCGTCAGCCAAAAGTCCTCGCAGATCCAGCTCGGCAGATATGCTGCTGCTTTTGCTTCTGCCTATTGCGGAAGCATATTTCTTAGGCTCATAGGACGTCTCTTCACTTGTATCAGGGGAAAGATCCTTTATATTGACCTTTATCTTCATAATGCCTGCTCTTATCATAACATCGCCGTTATTGTCAGGCTTGTTCATAACTATACCGCTTTGATTAAGAGAGTGTATCCTTACCTTGTCCCCTTTGGCAAGCTTGTTCGGCACCTTATACGACGGCTTGTTTCTTTGGGACAGGCTCTGCTCTATCTGATTCATTTTTTCTTTGAGCTGTGTACGCTTGCTGTCTATGCCTGAGGTATCTGCACCCTCTCTTTGCATACGCCTTATTTCCTTAAGTATGGCGTCTGCTTCGTCTTTGGCATCGCTTATTACCCTTCTTGCCTTTTCATTGGCTTCTCTTAATATTTTCTCTCTCTGTTCATTGAGCCTGTTTCTCTGACTCTGGGCTTCGTTTTTAAGCCGCTGTGCTTCTTTTCTGTATTCTTCAGCCTTTTCCTGCTCTATAATAAGAGCCTTGCGGCTTATTTCAAGATCCGCTATAACATCTTCAAATTTCACGTCCTCGTGACTAAGCACATTTTTGGCTTCGTCAATTATATATTCAGGAAGCCCAAGTCGCTTGGATATGGCAAAGGCGTTGCTCTTGCCTGGTATCCCTATGAGAAGTCTGTATGTGGGTCTGAGCGTTTCTACGTCAAATTCGCAGGAAGCATTTTCTATTCCGTCTGTTGAAAGAGCAAATATTTTAAGCTCGCTGTAATGGGTAGTAACGGCTGTTCTGGCACCTATGGCGTACAGATATTTGATTATGGAAACAGCAAGGGCGGCGCCTTCTGTCGGATCCGTACCTGCGCCAAGCTCGTCAAGAAGCACAAGTGAATTGCTGTTTACATTATCAAGTATATTTACTATATTTGTCATATGAGCGGAAAAGGTACTAAGGCTTTGCTCAATGCTCTGTTCATCACCTATATCCGCAAATACATTTTCAAATACCGAAAGTTCGGAATTGTCAAAGGCAGGTATGTGAAGTCCCGCCTGTCCCATAAGGGTAAAAAGCCCCAGCGTCTTAAGACTTACGGTCTTTCCGCCGGTATTGGGACCTGTAATAAGAAGCGTGTTGAAGTCCTTGCCAATATATATATCCGTCGGCACAACGCTGTCCTTATCCAGAAGCGGGTGTCTTGCCTTTTTAATATTTACATATCCCCTGCCGTTGAATTTAGGCTCTGTTCCCTTCATTTTAAGAGAAAGCTCTCCTTTAGCAAATACAAAATCTATATGTGCAAGTATTTCGCAGTTGGATAAAAGAGCATCTCTGTTTTCATACACCTTAGCGGAAAGTAAGGCAAGTATTCTCTCTATCTCAGCCTTTTCCTTGCTGTGAAGCTCCTTTATCTTATTGTTGAGCTGAACAACGCCTATAGGCTCTATAAATACCGTAGCGCCTGTTGACGACTGATCGTGTATCATGCCCGATATGGCGTTTTTATACTCCTGCTTTACAGGTACGCAATATCTGTCGTTCCTTATGGTTATGACAGATTCCTGAAGCATATTTTTATAGTTATTGGAATGTATTATGGAATTAAGCTGATCCTTTATCCTATCGTTTGATATTTTTATATTTCTTCTTATTTCTCTGAGCGTATGGCTGGCGTCATCGGAAATTTCCGTAGGTGAAATAATGCACCTTTCTATTTCCCTTTCCAGACTGTTTACGGTAATGATAGCACTAAACTGAGGTTCAAGAATGGGAAAGCTGTCATTTTTGCTTTCGCTTACGGCATAGTCCTTTGCACGCCTTGATACTCTCAGAAAGTCGCCTATATGCATAAGCTCTTCTATATTAAGGCTTCCGCTTACGTCAACTCTTTTTATATAAGGAAATATATCTCTCAGACCGCCAAGAGAAAGCGCACCTTTTTTTATTATCATGGAAAGCGCTTCTGTTGTTTCCTTTTGTCTTAGCCTTATTTCTTCCATATCTACAGAAGGTTCAAGCTCCTCTGCGGCTTTTTTTCCAAGCTCGGAGGACCCGCAGCTTATAAGCATTTGAATTATCTTGTCAAACTCCAAAGTCTTAAAAGCTTTTTTATTCATATAAACAATCTCCCCGATTATATTTATTTAAATTTTATTATATCATATACAATACATTAAATGCAACAAATTATTCACATTTTTTTATAATAATAAAAAAATATGCCGAAAATATGAATAAAATTCACATTTCCGGCATTGTTTTTTACTAATTTGATATAATTGTGTTTTTCAGATATTCCAGAACAGCGTATATGTATTCGCTATTTGTCGGTCTCTGTTTCTTTTCCTTATCGGGAAACCCCATCTTCTCATAGAAATCGTTACCGCCGTACTTTTTCCATGCAGATTCTATGGCATGACGTATTGCTCTTTCAACTCTGTCCCCTGTCGTATTGTTCTCACGGGCTATTCTGGGATAAAGCACCTTAGTGACTCCCTCCAGGATCTTCTCGTCCTTATAGCCATAGAGAATGGCGGTCTTAAGATATTTGTACCCTTTAAGATTGGGATATATGCCTGTATTGTTAAGTATAACAGAGACCTTCTGTTCTATATAGCTGTCATTTATCTGGCTTTCAATACCTTCGTCTACTATACTTCCGGGCGTAAACATATCTAAAAGACGCCTTTTGAGAGCATTTACATCATAGGGCTTGATCATAGCATAGTCCGCCCCTGCCTGAAATGCCTTTGAAATGATGTTGTCGGATTTTACTGAGGCTATAACTATGGTCTTAATATCTCTCTTCTTCTTTAGTTCTCTTATTTCCTCCAGCACAGTAACCCCGTCTACACCGGGTATAATAATATCCAGCACAACAGCATCGGGCTTATCATACTTTATATGATCCAAAGCTTGTTCTCCATTGCTGCAGGATATTATACCTTCGACATTTTCATCATTGTTCAATACACTTTCTATAAGCTTTCTTTCGTGATCGCTATTTATGGCTATAAGAACTTTCATGTGATCCCTCCAATTACAACTATAAGAATAATACTTTTAGTATTATTAATCATTCAATTATATAATATATTATATCATACATTTTGTGTATTGCAATACCTTTTTTTAAATTA
The DNA here is from genome assembly GCA_947589405.1 of uncultured Clostridia bacterium. Classification (GTDB taxonomy): domain Bacteria; phylum Bacillota; class Clostridia; order Lachnospirales; family CAG-274; genus CANPXH01. The sequence goes on from CANQBT010000014.1 coordinate 6,566, forward strand.
TAACATATTTTCTATGAAAATCCCATACCCTCTGCCGGGATTATTTACAAAGACATGTGTTACCGCTCCAACAAGTTTTCCGTTCTGTATAATGGGACATCCGCTCATCCCCTGAACTATACCGCCTGTTTTGTCCAAAAGCCTTTTATCGGTAATTGTTATCACAAAATTTTTATTGCTGCTTGTATTATATCTATTAATGCTGTTTATATGAATGGTGTATTCTTCGACATTTTCCGACGTTATATTTGATAATATGACAGCATCACCTGTACTTATGCTATTCCTATACCCCACCGAAACGTATTTCCCTTTTATTTCCTCTGTCAATGTTCCGTATATGCCATTGTCGTTATTCTCATATACATAACCAAGAGTGCCGTTGTAATCTATTGTGCCCTGTAGAGAACCCGGCTTTCCCTTTTGTCCCTTTTCTGCATAGTCAACGGTCACATTTAATATCTCACCGTCTTTTATCTCTATCTTTTTTCCTGTATCTACATCGTTTATAGGGTGTCCTAAAGCACCGAATTTTTTGCTTTCGCTATCATAATATGTGATAGTTCCTATTCCCTGTGTACTGTCTCTTACCCATATTCCCAGTTTTTTATTGTTGTCGTCCTTTGATTTTACCGGGTATACGGTACAGCTTTGTTCTTTGCCGTCTCTTATAAATCTTATGTTTGCCGATGAAGGGCTTTTCATTACGGCATCATTAAGCTCTTCCTTATTATTTATCTTGACATTGTTTATCTCTTTAATTATATCTCCTGATTTAAGTATGTTTTCGGCAGGAGAATAAAATGTTCCGTTTTCTCCCTTTACCTTTCCCGTTCCCAGCACAAGTACTCCATTAGAGTTGACGCATATGCCTACTGCTCTGCCTACTGCATATACCTTTTTTTCAGGCGTAAAATTCAAATTGATTTTTTTGACAGGCAAGCCCAGAAATTTTACTTTTACACCGGCAACGCCTGCCTTATCGGAGCTTATCAACGCCTCGTTACCAAGCTCTGTATTTATATTTTCCGAAACCCTTTTATTATTTATGCTAAGCGTTTCAACGCTGTCTGCTTCAAGCTCTGCCTTAAAAGGCTGATTTAGTCTGAAGCTGTTGTTTTCTCCGGCGACCATATATATATTTTCTGGTATAGCCGCATATTCTGATAAAAAATATATAAATACCAATGCATATAACATGCATATGGTTTTTTTATATCTCATATTACCACCTCAATATTAACTTTTCCACCGTAAAGTTTAATATTCTGTGTAATATAATCTAAAAAAGGAATTACAGAATATGTATACTCTGTAATTCCTCGCTCATAATCCTTTAATATATTCAATTTCATCAACACTAAGGTGCCTGTATTTTCCTTTGTCTAAATTATCCAATTTTAAATTTCCTATAGCGACCCGTTCAAGAGTTATGACAGGCGAGCCTATTGCTTCACACATTTTTCTGACCTGTCTGTTCCTTCCTTCATGTATTTTTATTTCAAGCTTGTTTTTTCCTATTATTTCAATATAAGCAGGCGCTGTTTTTCTTCCGTCTATTATAATGCCCCTTCTGAAGCTTTCCATATCGTCGGAAGAGGGAGTCTTTTCCACACAGGCTATATATGTCTTTTCTATATTGTGCTTAGGGTGTGTAAGCCTGTAGGCAAGATCTCCGTCATTTGTAAGTATAAGAAGTCCTGAAGTATTATAGTCAAGCCTTCCTATGGGATATATGCGTTGTCTTACATCGCTTACATAGTCCATGACCGTTTTCCTGTTAAACTGATCCTTTACCGTTGTGACGCAGCCCTCAGGCTTGTTGAGAATAATATATACCATTTTTTCAGCTTTTTTGACGAGCTTTCCGTCAACGCATATAATATCTTTTTCAGCGTCGACCTTTACACCAGGAGTATCTGCAACTTCACCGTTTACCGTAACTCTTCCCTGTGCGATTATTTCCTCTGACTTGCGTCTGGAAGCCACCTGAGCCTCAGCCAGAAATTTCTGTAATCTTATGAGCATAATGTTCCTATCCAGCCTTCCAATACCTTGCCGATGCTGTTGCATAGACTGTGCTTTTCTATATTTTCACAGGCAACAATATCGATCTCTCCTGCCTTATATCCGCCTATATATACGCTGCCCTTTCCTATCACATCGCCTTCATGTATCGGAGCTTCTATGATCTCCGGCAATTCAGCCTTGCATGTAACGCTGTTTTTCTCGGGCTCAGTCATAAGAAGTTCAATGCTGTTTTTGTATTTCAGCGTCGTTTTGTCTATCTTTGCCTTGTCTACGGCAATTTCTGTGTTATCTCCTATTATACTATACTTTTTATAATTATTAAAGCCGAAATTCAATATTTTTGTTGTATCGGTCCACTTTTTTTCTTTACCTGAGGAGCCCCAGCCGCTTGCAAGCACAACGGAAACAAGTGAAACATCTCCTCTTTTTGCCGCTCCCACAAAGCAATGACCTGCCTTTCCCGTAAAGCCTGTTTTTATGCCAACGGCTCCTTCGTAGCTTCCCAGAAGCCTGTTTTTATTTGTAATATCATAGCTTTTTTTATTTGATTTGAAGCTTATGGAGCGTGTATTGCTTATCCTTATAAAATCATCGTTTTTTATGGCATATGCGCCTATAAGAGCCATATCCTCCGCTGTAGAGTGATGATTTCCCTTATCAAGACCGTTAGGTGTTTCAAAAAATGTATCTTTGCAGCCCAACTCTTTTGCCTTATTATTCATCATATTGCAAAAGCCTTCAACGCTTCCGCCGATATGCTCTGCTATGGCAACTGCCGCATCATTTGAGCTTTGCATCAAAAGTGCATATAAAAGCTGCTCAAGCGTCAGTTCTTCACCTTTTTGCAGATGCATTTTTACAGGAGGAGTAAGGGGAGGATTTTTGCCTACAGTCACTATGTCGCTTAGCTCTCCGTTTTCCAAAGCTATAACAGCCGTCATTATTTTGGTGGTACTTGCCATAGCCATAGGCTTTGTTTCATTTTTGCCCCACAGTACTCTGCCTGTATCTGCGTCTATAAGTACGGCAGAAATTGCATTTACATCAGGAGTATTTTCCGAACAGTAACAGTTTACGCTAAATATTATACAAAAAACAATAATTGATCTTTTAAGCACAAAATCACCTCTTTTAATAGATTTTACGATTAACGCCCCATTTATTCTGAAAACTTAATATTTCTGTAATTGACTTGTAAATACCTGTACAGTATAATGAAGCTACAGAGGAAATTACCCAATGAAAGGAGAATTTTATGAAAAGAAAATTATTATTTACTTTAGCCATAATGGGAATAATGAGCGTATCAGCTATGGCTGCGCCTAATGTTGCCATTGACAGCAATGTAATTGAAAACAGCGATATAATTGAACAGGACGGCATAAGTTATTTTCCTGTAAGACCTGTTGCGGAAGCTATGGGACTTACGGTAGAATGGAAGGCTGAGGACAAATCCGTTGTGCTTACAAACGGAGGACCGATTTATATTACATTCAAGAACGGTGAAAATGCATATACATTTGCTAAAACGGCGCCAATGGAATTAAGCGGCGCTCCGATTATTGTCAATGACAAAACATATATTCCTGTAGATGTCATAAGCGACTTTTTTAACTATGAGATAATGAAAAGCGATGAGACCTATAACATAATCACAAAATATCAGGAGGAAACAGATACCCAAGAGCCATCTGCCGATGAAGAGCAGTCAAGCAAGGGCTTTGCTGATCTGGAAGAAAAGGCTGTTGCCACAGGCGTTGTAACTGAGGTGAATGAAGAGCAGATAACATTTGAAGATGATGAAAGAGGTACTGTTATACTTACAAAGAGCGACAGCGTAAAGGTAACGGATAAGGACGGAAAGGACGCAGATATAAACTCTGTCAAAGCCGATATGAAGCTTAACGTAGAGTATGGTCCTGCAATGACTATGAGCATACCTCCTATCAATAATCCTGTTTCTATTACAATAGAATAGACGATAATATATACAAATTAAAAAGGGGACGTCATATGCTTTATATGATGTCCCCTTAGTGCATTATTAATATGTTCCTACATCAATACCTGTAATAACAACATCCTCAAGTGGCTTGTCATTACTATCTGTCTTTACTTCGGCAATAGCGTCTACAACGTCCATACCTTCATATACCTGACCAAATACCGTATATCCCATGTCAAGTGAAGGATAACCGCCGTTATTTGTATATTCGGCAATAACTTCATCTGTGAATATATCTCCTGCCGTAAGATCTCCGTCGCCGATCTTTTCTGACTTATCCAAATCGGCAAGCTGCTGCTTGAAGCTGTCGCCTATATCCTTGTTCTGTACAATGTAAAACTGGCTGCCGTTTGTATCGGGTCCGGCATTTGCCATACAAAGAGCTCCTCTGAAATTTCTCAGGTTATAGGTCACCTCGTTTTCAAATTCTGCTCCCCATATGCTTTCACCGCCTGCACCTGTTCCTTCGGGATCGCCGCCTTGTATCATAAAGTTATTTATAACTCTGTGGAATGTAACGTTATCATAATATCCATCTTTGGCATGAGTTATAAAGTTTTCAACAGCCTTTGGCGCATACTCCGGGAAAAACCATACCTTGATATCCCCTTTGTTTGTGTGGATAGTAGCTATAGTATCGCCCTTCTGCACTCCTTCAAGCTGAGGAAGCTCTGAAACAGGACTGTTGGTGCTCTTTTCTTCGCTTTCGGCAGGTGCTTCTGCTGTTTTTTCGGTTGAGTCGGTTTTTTCAACCTTATTGCATGCTGCAAATGATACGCACATCAATGCAGCCATAAGGCCTATCAATAATTTCTTTTTCATAATAAGATCCTCTCTGTATTTTTTCTTTTAGTAATTATAAAATTATTAGCTATATTTTGACAAGAGAATATTGCATAAATTAATAAATTTTTAATAATTTACCCTGTTTACAGCCTTAAAAATGCCCTCTGCTATTATTTCGGACATTTCTCTTACAAGTGAAAGCTTTGTGGCTTTGAGTCTGGCAATTCCGTTAAGGGACCAATAATTTACTATTCCCGTAATGGATATATCCCCTACCTCGCAAAGCTTCTTGGACACTCCTGCTCCCGGAAGCAAAGCACCGTCCCATACGCTGAGAGAACCGATATGGCTTTGTATTCCAAGTGATGCGTCTACCGCCACAACAAGAGGCTTGTCATAAACGTTGTATAAAAGCTCTTTTTTGTTGCTTATATTTACAGCATGCACAGGCATATCTATTGTTCCCATTACATTTTCAAGACCCATCGAAATAAGCCGTGAGCCTACAAGAGGGCCAAGAGAATCCCCTGCCGCCTTGTCTGTGCCTATGCAAAATACGACTATGCTGTTATGGCCCTTTAATTTCTTTTCAATATATTCTGTTACGCTTTCGCACAATATCTCACTACTGTTTTCCATATCCGTCGGAATGTACTTCTTTACTGTATTCTCCACATTACCACCTCTTTAGTAATTATGGCTTTGAATTTCATAAATTATGTATGTATGGGATACGTATAATTATTTGGTGGTATTTGGCATATTTTTTTTGGAATGATTTGCACGCTTTGACAATATATTTTTAATATAGATGGTAAAATTTTACCATAAAATAAATCGGAAGGAAGTAATGGTATGACAAATGAAGAAGTTAATGCTTTGCCTAACAATATAAAACAGATAGGAAGCATCAGCGACGGAAACAGAATATATATGGAGGACTACGCCTGTACATATCTGGAACAATATGCACATAGCGACAGCAAAGAAAAAATCGCAGTACTTGTTGGCAGGAATTTGACGATCGACAATGAAAATATTTTGTTCATAAGCGGAGTAATACAGGGAAAGTACACTATTACAAAAAATGGCATAACAGAGCTTACCGAAAAAAGCTGGCAGTATATAAACAAACAGCTAAAGCTTTATTTCAAGGACCTGGAGGTCGTTGGCTGGTCATACATACAGCCCGGCTATGAGGACTATATAAGCGAAAAGCTCTGTGATTTTCAGAAGAACAACATAACAAAAGGCTTTCAGGTCTTATATACTATAGACCCTACCGAAAATATCTCAGGCTTTTACAAGTGGAACAACATAGAGGGCGTATTTGACAGCATAAAAGGCTATATCATCTATTATGAGAAAAATGAAGGTATGCACGAATATATGCTCGAAAATAAAATAAAGACAAATACGGAAGAGAATATTATAAAAGCGAGAAATAACGATGCAGGCGCAAAGGCAAGAGAAGCCGCTTCAAAAAGGACAAGCTACAGAGCAAGAAAAAAAATATCCGTAAATCAAAACAGAGCCATTAATCTTCTTGGAAGCGTCAGCTTTGTAATGCTTCTGGTTTGCTTTATAATGGGAGCCGGACTTGTCCAGAATGACGAAAGGATAAGAGATATGGAAATGAAGATCACAGCTCTTGAAAGTCAATTCCAGAGCAGTCAAAGCGTTTTTGCCCTAAGTAATGAACACTCTGATGAGGAGAGCTCCGAGTCAACGTCGGAATATACAACAGAGTCGTCTACCGAATCGACAACAGAGGCAGCAGAAGAAGCGACTGAAGAGAAAAAATATACGGAATACAGAGTGAAGCCCGGTGATACTCTCATAGGCATAAGCAAGAGTACATATGGTACATCGGCAAGAGTTTCGGATATACGGGAGCTTAATAATATAGCGGGAAATAAAATCGTTACAGGAGACATTCTCCTTCTGCCGTAAAATGGACAATAAAAAAGAAATAGCTGCCGCTCTTGCCCATGAAATCAAAAATCCTATCGCTGTCATAAAGGCAAATATCGATTATGTAAAAGCATACTCAGATGAAGAAATGCTCCCTGCTCTCAATATTATAAACAAAGAATTAAACAAGCTCAACGACCTTATAGGAAATTATACCACTATACTTCGCCCTTCGGAGGAATACGAAAAAATATTTTTAGAAGATATAATATATGATGTCACAGACGAATTTTCGGTTACGGCAGAAGCTTCCGAAATAGAGTTTTCATACGATATGGAATCAGATGTTTACATATACGGTGATTACAGCAAAATATCCATACTTCTGTTTAACGTATATAAAAACGCCATAGAAGCAGAGTCGGATAATATAAAAACGATACTTTATAAGGTAAACGGAAGCGCCGTTATTGAAATAGAGGATAATGGAAAAGGTCTTAGCTCGGATACAGCCGAAAAAATAGGCTCTCCCTTCTATACCACAAAAGAAAACGGAAGCGGACTTGGAGTGCTTATATGCACTACAATAGCAAAAAATCATGGCGGAAGCTTCAGTATAAAAAATACTGTTTCAGGCTGCGCAGCAAAAATAGAGCTCCCTATAAAAAAGAAATGACCAATAAAAAATGCAGCGTTATTCGCTGCATTTTTTATACTGCAAATTTATTTTCAAGAACCACCTGTGCTACATTAAGAGCATGGTCCGAAACTCTTTCCAAATTAGTAATAATATCTAAGAACAATACACCCGTCATAGGATCGCATTGATTATTTTCAAGTCTGTCAATATGCTTATTACGCAATGACTGTTCAAGCACATCGACTCGCTCCTCCTCCTTTATTACCTTTTCGGCAGATATAAGATTATTTTCTTCTAAGGATCTGATAGCGTTCCTTACACATTTCTGTGTTTCTGTAAACATATCGTCAAGCTCTGCCTTAGCCGATTCTGAAAATTCCAATCCGTCATCTATCATTGACTGAGCAAATTCTGCCAGATTTTCACAATGATCCCCAATTCTCTCCATATCGTGTACCGTATGGAAAAGGCTTGTGATATACCTGTTCTGCTGTGTTGTTATATCGGTATTACAAAGCTTTACAAGATACTGTGTTATAGCGTTTGTCAGGTTGTCTATCCTGTCCTCACGCTCAATTATCTTCTCTATATTATCCATATTCATTGTAAGTATAGTGTCACAGGCAAGCTTAAGGTTCTTGCTGGACATTTCTCCAAGACGAACTATTTCCTTTATGCAGTTGCCAATGGCGATACCGGGAGAATTTAATATTCTGTCGTCAAGGTGAATGACAGCGCCTTCATCGTCCTCCTCCGTAGCAGTACCTTTGCACAAGAACTCTGCCATTTTAACAAGGAGATTTGCAAAGGGAAACATAAGTACGGTATTGGCAATATTAAAGCCTGAATGAACTATACTTATCCACCACGGGTTTATAAGTGTATCTGCAAGAGCCCTGTTGCCCAAGAAGAATATAAATGCCAGAATACTGAATACAACACTTCCTATTACATTAAAAAGAAGATGGATATAAGCGGCACCTCTTGCTGTCTTTGACGCACCTATACTGGATATAAGAGCGGTAACGCATGTTCCTATATTCTGTCCCATTATTATATATACTGCGGCGTCCCATGTAACAAGACCGTTTGCCGCAAGGGCAATAAGTATACCGTTGGAAGCGGAGCTGCTTTGTATAACAGCGGTAACACCTGCGCCTACCAAAAGTCCCAGAACAGGATTTTTGCCAAAGCTTCTGAACAGCTGACTGAAGCCCGGAAGAGTCTGAAGAGGTGAAACGCTGCCGCTCATCATATTTATACCTATAAAGAGGATACCAAAGCCAATTAATATTTCGCCTATCTGCTGTATTCTGTTTTTCTTGGCAAACAATACCATTGCCGCACCGATAAATACAGCTATAGGCGCAAGAGTTTCGGTTTTGAGTATATCCGATGATGAAACGAGCCAGCTTGTGATAGTGGTACCGATATTGGCGCCCATAATTACTCCTACTGACTGGGTAAGATTCATAAGTCCCGCATTTACAAAACCTACTACCATTACCGTTGTGGCGGAGCTGCTTTGTATTATTGCCGTTACAAGAGCACCTACCAGAATACCTATAAAGCGTTTTTTGGTAAGTATTTCCAGAACCTTTTTGAGATTGCTGCCGGCAGCCTTCTGGAGTCCCGACGCCATAATATGCATACCATATATAAATAGTCCCAGACCGCCTGCAAAGGCGATCCCCATTGACCAATAATCCATAGTGAGATTCCTCCCAAATATATTCGTATATAGCTTAGTCAATTTTATACTCACAACATATATTAACATAAAGAAATATATAAAACAAGATTATTTTGGTTATTTCTTACTGTTTATTTACACAATATTTTGTCGTAAATTTTAGTTATTTTTTTTATTGTTTTTTCTTGACAGCCTTATTGTGCAATTTTACTCTTGACTTATAATCCCAAACTGATAATATATAAATATACAGCGTAAGGAGGATATAGCATGACAGGTCTTAAAATAGAAAACGGAAGGCTTTTCAAGACAAACGATGCCCTTTCTGCCGAAAAAGAACACCAGATCGTTCTCCTCAGTCAAAGTGAATTTAAAGCAAGCGATCTGTTTCGGATAACATTGCCAAAGGGAAAAAATACAGGTGTGGAGATACGTCCCGACTATATTCTTATATCCATTTCGGTGCCTGATAAGCTCAAGACCGATACATTTATATATCTGAAGCTTTGTATTATAAAAAACAACATTATTTTTATAGACAACAAGGAATATGTTGCCAATATAATAGACAAGATCGTAAAAGGCTCCAATTCCGAAATGACGCTTGGTAAATTTATATGCTGCTTCTTATATCAGCTTATCGAAAAGGACACAGCATTTATAGAAAAGCTTGAGAAAAAGCTTTCAGATGATGAAGAAATAGTTATAAATAACAGCATTGATAACTTTAATAAGTTAATAAGCACTCCCAGAAAAACGCTTATGACATTTTACAGATACTATAATCACCTTACCGATATAGGAGAAAGTCTTTTTGTAGCCGATAATATTTTTGAAGGCGAATATGAAAAACAGCTTCTCAGCCTTTTTATAAGCAGGACCGAAAGACTTAAATCCGAAATAAGCAGCCTGAAGGATTATGTCCATCAGATACAGGACATATATCAGACTCAGATAGCAGCAAGGCAAAATGATATTATGAAAATACTTACAATAGTTACAACTGTCGTGCTTCCTCTTTCTCTCATAACAGGCTGGTACGGCATGAATTTTAAATATATGCCTGAGCTTTTATGGGAATACGGTTATATATATGTTATAATACTAAGCATCGCTATTATTATAATTTCACTTATTATATTCAGAAAAAAGAAATACTTTTAATTGGAGGATATATGTTTTCAGCAGATTATCACATACACACAAGCTTTTCTATAGACGGTGAAGCACCTATGGAAGAGATGCTTTTGTCAGCTATAGACAAGGGTATGAATGAAATAGCCTTTACCGATCATGTGGACTATGATCCCAAATACTATCCTGAGCCGGACTACGAAAGCTATATACCTGTATTCAATAAACTTAAGGATAAATATAAGGATAAGATCAATATAGTTTTCGGTGTGGAAATAGGTCTTGAAAATCAATGGGCGGATAAAATAAACGCCATTACGGCAAAATATCCCTTTGATTTTATAATAGGCTCTTCCCATTGTGTTCTTACAAAGGATCTGTACTTTGACCGCAATGAATATTTTGAAAAAAAGACAAAAGAAGAAGCCTATAGCATTTACTTTGAGGAGCTTTACAAGAACATACAGAGCTGTAATGACTTCAATATATACGGACATATTGACTTTGTGAGCAGATACGGCATATACAAAGACAATTCCATTAAATACAAGGATTATTCTGATCTTATCGACAAATGCCTTATATCCCTTATATCAAAAGGCAAGGGTATAGAAATAAATACCTCAGGCTTCCGATACGGTATAAACAGTACATACCCTTCTTTGGAGATACTTAAAAGATACAGAGAGCTGGGTGGAGAAATAATTACAGCAGGTTCCGACAGCCACAGACCTAAGGACGTTGCAGATCATATTGAGCACGCCTATTGCATGATGAAAGAAGCAGGCTTTAAATACGTAAGCGTATTCAGAAACAGAAAGCCTGAATTTATTAAATTATAAGAGGAAAATTATGAAAAAAATTATATTTGCTACAAAAAACATGGACAAAATGAAGGAGATAAAAGCCAAGCTTTCGGGCTACGATGTTATAAGCATGGGTGAAGCAGGCATTGATATTGACATAGAAGAAAACGGTCTTACATTTGAAGAAAATGCAATAATTAAAGCCGAAACAATTATGAAGCTTTGTAACGAAACGGTGGTCGCTGATGATTCCGGGCTGGAAATAGATTATCTGGACAAGGCTCCGGGTGTGCTTTCTGCCAGATTTTTAGGCCATGATACATCATACAGCTATAAGAATGCCAAAATACTTGAAATGCTTAAAGGCGTTCCCGATGAAAAAAGAACTGCACGCTTTGTCTGCGCTATGGCAATAGCTGCTCCCAACAAAGAGACCAAAACGGTAAGGGGGACAATAGAAGGAATAATAGGTCACGAAATAAGCGGCAGCAACGGCTTTGGATATGATTCCATTTTCTATTTGCCAAAGCTTGGTAAAACAACGGCACAGCTTTCCATGACGGAAAAGAACAAAATAAGTCATAGGGGAAAGGCTCTTGAAATGGTAAGGAGGATATTAGATGAGGATACTTGCGATAAGTGATACTCACAGAAGTCTTGGCAAGGTATATTCTGTGCTTAAAGCGATCAATGATAAAATAGATGCCGTCATACATTGCGGAGATGTGGTTGAAGATGCATACAGACTTAAGTCAATGTATCCCGATCTGAAAATTTATAAAGTAAAAGGCAACTGCGATTATGGTTCTGCCGAGCCTGAAGAAGAAATATTTACAATAGATAATAAAAAGTTTTTCATTACACACGGTCATAACTACAGCGTGCATTGGTCTACGGACAGGCTTTATTACCGAGCTCTTGAGGTAGGCGCCGATATATGCATTTATGGTCACACACATATTCCTCTTATTGAAAATCAAGGAGGTATAATACTTATGAATCCCGGCTCACTTGCTCAGCCCAGAGGAGGAAGCACATACAGCTACGGCATAGTTAAAATAGAAGACGGAGTTATCACTCCCACAATAGTAGAATATAAATAGAGGTAAAAAATGGACATTATAAAGGTATTAGCAGAAGAATTTAAAATAAAGACAACACAGGTAGAAAACACAGTCGCTCTTATAGATGAGGGCAATACTATTCCCTTTATTGCAAGATACAGAAAAGAAATGACAGGTTCTCTTGATGATACAGTACTCAGAGATCTTTTTGACAGGCTGTGTTATCTGCGCAATCTTGATGAAAAAAGAGAACAGGTGAGAAATCTCATAAATGAGCAGGAAATGCTTACAGATGAAATAAATTCAGCTCTTGACAATGCAAAGACAATTGCTGAAATAGAGGATATTTACAGACCCTACAGGCCCAAAAGAAGAACAAGAGCCGCTATTGCAAAGGAAAAAGGACTTGAGCCTTTGGCTTCAACCATACTCCTACAGCTTTTAGATACTCCTGTGGAAAAGGAAGCAGAAAAATATATAGATCCCGAAAAGGACGTAAATACCGTTGAGGAAGCCGTTTCAGGCGCTATGGATATAATAGCCGAAATCATTTCAGACAATGCCGAATACAGAGCTATTATACGTAATTTATCAATGAGCGGAGTTGTAACAGTAAAGGCAGTTGACAAGGAAGCCGAATCCGTATATGAAATGTACTATGATTACAGCGAGCCTGTTAAAAAGATACCCGGTCACAGAATACTTGCCATAAACAGAGGTGAAAAGGAAAAAATGCTTTCCGTTAAAATAGAGCCGCCTATCGAAGCCATTTACGGAAAGCTTGAAAGCAAGATAATAAAAGGAAATCGATACACAGACGATATTTTAAAATCAGCCATAGACGACAGCTATAAGCGTCTTATTTCTCCTGCTATAGAACGTGAAATAAGAAACGAGCTTACCGAAAAGGCTGAAGAAGCGGGAATAAAGTTATTTGGCGAAAATCTTAAGCAGCTTCTGTTGCAGCCGCCTATAAAGGATAAGGTCGTGCTTGCTCTTGATCCAGGCTTTAGGACAGGCTGTAAGGTGGCTGTTGTTGACGGTATAGGCAACGTACTGGACACCGGCGTTATTTATCCCGTACCTCCTCACAACAAGATCGAGCAGGCTGAAAAAATAATATCAGGGCTAATTAAAAAGCATGGTGTAGAAATAATAGCCATAGGCAACGGCACCGCTTCAAGAGAAACGGAATTATTCGTTGTAACGCTTATGAAGAAAGAAAAGCTCGATATAAGCTATATCATAGTAAATGAAGCCGGCGCTTCTGTCTATTCGGCTTCAAAGCTTGGCTCACAAGAATTTCCTGATTTTGATGTAGCCCTGAGGAGTGCTGTAAGTCTTGGCAGAAGAATACAGGATCCCCTTGCAGAGCTTGTAAAAATTGAGCCAAAAAGTATAGGTGTAGGTCAATATCAGCATGATATGAACCAAAAAAGACTCGGTGAAGCGCTTGGCGGCGTAGTTGAAGACTGTGTAAACAGCGTCGGAGCAGATCTGAATACCGCTTCCCCTTCTCTTTTATCCTATGTATCGGGCATAAACGGCACAATTGCCAAAAATGTACTTGCCTACAGAGAGGAGCACGGTAAATTCAAAACAAGAAAGGAACTTCTTAATGTTTCAAAGCTGGGTCCTAAAGCCTATGAGCAATGCGCAGGATTTTTAAGAATAACAGACGGTACGGAGCCTCTTGACAGCACAGGTGTTCACCCTGAAAGCTATTCTGCCGCCCGCAAGCTTATTGAAATATGCGGCTATACTCCCGATGATATAAAAGGCGCAGGACTTAAGGGAATAGGCTCTAAGGTAAAGGACAAGAACAAAATGGCAGATGAGCTTGAAATCGGCGTTCCTACATTGATAGATATTATCAAGGAGCTTGAAAAACCCGGCAGGGATCCAAGAGAGGAAATGCCAAAGCCTATACTTAAAAGCGACGTGCTTTCCATAGAGGATCTTAAAGAAGGCATGGTACTTAAGGGAACTGTCAGAAATGTTATTGACTTCGGTGTTTTTGTGGACATAGGCGTTCATCAGGACGGACTGGTACACATTTCACAGATATGCAATAAATATATAAAGCACCCTCTTGAAGCTGTCAGCGTAGGCGACATCGTAGATGTGAAGGTCCTTGCTGTAGATACTAAAAAGCATCGCATATCCCTTTCTATGAAAGAAGTTAATTAATTTGCCATTTTTCTATTGACAAACAATATATTATTTTATATAATGTTTTCATACAAAGACGTTACGGCTATGGCTGTGACGTCTTGTTTTGTTTTATGGAATTTTGATTTGTTTTTGCGTTGGACAGATCAAGCCCCTTTTTATTTAACAACATTCAAACCTTGTAAATAAAACTCCTTCCTCTGTGCTTTTATTTATGTGTTGTATCATGAGCAAAACGCCGTAACGTCTTTGTAATATCAAGGCGGCAGAGCATATAACAGCCCTGCCGTTTATTATCATTTATCAACTCTTTTCAACAGCCTCCCACAAGCCGTTAAGATATGCTGCGCCAAGCGCTCTGTCATAAAGTCCGTATCCTGCTCTTCCCGTTTCGCCCCATATCATTCTGCCGTGATCTGGACGTATATATCCGTTAAAACCGTTGTCATGAAGCGCTCTTATTATTTCATACATATCCAGAGAACCGCATGATGAAAGATGCGCTCTTTCTTCAAAGCCGTTATCAAGCACGGCTACATTTCTTATATGTGCAAAGTGTATCCTGCCCATAGCCGCATACTTTGCAGCCATTTTAACAACGTCATTTTTTTTGGAGCACCCAAGAGAACCTGTGCATAATGTAATGCCATTGTGTACATCGTCCACAAGTGAAAGAAATCTGTCAAGATTTTTTTCATTCGTTATTATTCTAGGCAGTCCGAATATACTCCAGCATGGGTCGTCCTCATGTATAGCCATATTCACATTACATTCTGCGGCAACAGGTATTATTCTTTTAAGAAAATATTTCAGATTATCCCAGAGCTGTTCTTCCGTGAGCTTATTATATTCTTTGACAATATCCTTAAGCTCATCTCTTGTATAGCTTGAATCCCAGCCCGGAAGCGTCATATCGCTTTTGCTTTCAAGGGGATCGACTTTATCGATCTGTTCCTGATAATATACAAGAGTTGTAGAGCCGTCAGGCAGCACATGGTCAAGCTGTGTTCTTGTCCAGTCGAATACAGGCATGAAATTATAACAGATACACTTTATGCCTGCTTCTGCCACACGCCTTATATTTTCGCAATAGTTTTCTATATATTCATCTCTTGATGGATTTCCAAGCTTAATATCTTCATGGACAGGTATACTTTCTATAACATCGAAACCCAGACCGTTTTTTTCTACAAGCTCTTTTAATCTTCCTATGCTTTCTCTGCTCCACACCTGTCCCACAGGCACGTCATACACCGCTGTAACTATTGACTGCATACCCGGTATCTGTCTTATATTCTCCAGCGTTACCTTATCGTCCTCGCCATACCACCTGAATGCTAATTTCATATATTGACCTCCTGATATTATTTTTAATATTATCTGTAAAAATAAGAATATAATACATATTTTTGCGCAAAAAAAATACCACCGGCAATGCCAATGGTATAATTATCATTTTCCGCTGCTACCCAAAGCTCCGCTGCCTCTTTCTGAAGGAATGCTCTTAAGCTCTTCGTAGGATATTTCATCTCTTTCAAGCTCATTGTGTACGCTATGCACTACTCCCTGAAAAAGGGCCTTGCTGTAAGGGTACACAATATAAGCGTTTTCTATAAGCTCTCTTACAGAGTCATTCAGCTCATCTAAATTCAGCTTGCTTATTATGACAGGCTTGTCGTTTGTATTTGTAGTTGCTAAAAACCACTCACCTCTGTAGCTTGAATCAATGACTCCTGCGCTGTACTTGATACCCCTGCTTCCTGTTGAACCTCTTTCGTATATCTGTATGTAATAATCCACAGGTATGGCGCTGGCAAGTCCTGTAGGCACAAGTCTTGTGCTGTGAGGCGGTATTATAAAATAATCCTCGTCAAAGCAGGGATAAATGTCAAGACCTGCATTCCACACATCTCTGCTCGGAATTTTTGCTTCCGACTTGACCTTTGCAAAATATATTTTATCCATAATTATCTCCTAGTCCATATAGAGTACGACCTCTCCCTTTTCAAGAGTCGCTTTTACGTCAATTGTCCTTTGATTTGAAGAACCCTTCCATTCAAGCTGATTGTCCTTAAGCTCTTCCATAAACTTACCGTCTATTACAACGTCAAGATACTGTACGATCTCCAGATTGCTTATCTGTTCCCAAAGGAAGCCTGTGTACAGCCATATATTTTTATGAGGATATTTTTCCTTGAATTTCTTTGCGATCCTTGTGACCTCAGCTCTGTTGTCGGGGTGAAGAGGATCTCCGCCGCTGAATGTAAGACCTGATATATATCCTCTTGCAAGACTTTCAAAAAGCTCTCTTTCAGCACCTTCATCAAAAGGGAGTCCGCCGTTTACGTCCCATGTTATAGGATTCTGACAATTTGGACAATGATGCGTACAGCCGCTTACCCATAACACAGTCCTCAGTCCTTCACCGTTAAGCATATCGTCATGGGTTATATTGTGGTATCTCATTTTTATTTCTCCTTTACAGAACAAATAAGTGCCAAAAAGCTGGCACTTATTTGTAGTTGTAATATATATTTTGGTAGGAATTTTAAACACCTTTATATATATACTTAAATATATACTTAAATATTTACATGGATTTTCTCTCAGCTATCTCCGCCATTTTGGCTTCGTTAAGACGAGTATCGCCCTTAACTCTTGAATAGCTCAGATAACCATTCATTCTGTCGATCTTAGTCAGATTCCTGCTGCCGCACTTAGGACATACGTCCATCTCAAGCTCCTCATGACCGCAGTCATCACAATATGAAAGACTAAGGTTCACACCTTCATAGAAGCCCATATCCATAGCTCTTTCTATAAGTGTAACAATAGCTTCCTTATTGTAGGAAATAGGATACTTTACATACTGTATCTTACCACCGTTGAGGAGATTCCAAAATCTCTTTTCAAGATCCTGCTTCTCAATAGGAGTAATATCTTCGGTAACATGGCAATGGAAGCTGTTGGATACATATTCTCTGTCAGAAACATTGGCAACAATGCCGTACTTTCTTCTGAACTGCTTTACCTGTAAGCCGCAAAGGCTCTCAGCAGGAGTTCCGTAAATAGCATAAGCAATGCCGTCCTCTGCCTTGTACTGATTGATCTTCTTGTTAATGTATTCCATGACCTCTAAGGCAAACTGACCGTCCTCAACAAGGCTCTTCTGATTATAAAGCTCCTGAAGCTCATTAAGCGCCGTTATACCAAAGCTTATGGTACATGCCTTGAGTATAGGCTTGATCTTGTCGCTTGGCTTGAGATGACCGCCATAGAAGCCGCCCTCACAATATGCAACAGGATTTGTGGAAGCTCTCATTTCGCCTAAATAATCAATAGTTCTCTTGTGTACTCCTCTTATCATTTCAAGATAATAGTCAAGTACCTCATAGAAATCTCTGCTCTCAGAACGTGCCTTTGCCAATATCATAGGCAAGTGCAGACTGATAGCGCCTAAGTTGAATCTTCCTACAGTAATGGCCTTGTCGTTTTCGTCTGCAGGCTTCAGACCACCTCTCTCGAACCAAAGTGAAAGAAAGGCTCTGCAACCCATAGGGCTTACGACAACACCATACTTCTTATATGCTTCGGCAACATAGCTGTCACCTGTGAGAGATAACCAGTCGGGATACATTGTTTTTGCCGAACACTCAACGCCTGCAAGAAATACATCGTGCAACTCTTTGCCCTCAGCATGTAAATTCTTATCATATAAGAATACGATCTTCGGGAAAAGAGTAGGCTTTTTGTTTCCGGCCTTACCCTGACCGATCCTGTGCACATCAAGCGCAGTAATCGCCGCCATTTTTCCAAATCTGTCCTTAGCTAAACCTAAGGTAATAGTTATGAAAGGATAGTCGCCTCTTGAAGAGCCTACGGAATTAAGCTTATACTCAAGTCCCTGGAAGCCCTGCTCGAAATCACGTCTTATCCTCTTTAACGCAACCTTCTCTATATATTTAAGGTCGCTGATACTAAGCTCTTTAGTCTCCTTAATGTTTTCAACATAATCTCTCAGCTCGTCACAATATTTCCTATAGCTTTTTTCAGCATAAGGTGCCAAAATCTTATCTATTTCAGGCACGGTGAATCCACCATATTGCTGAGATGCCGTTGACAATATAACATCGCCTATTACATCAAATGCAACAGATAATGTCTTGGGCTCATTATACCAAAGGTTGCCCATTTCAAAGCC
>CANQBT010000015.1 GCA_947589405.1 uncultured Clostridia bacterium
CAGACAAGGGGAAAAGCGTGTGTATCATAGACAAAAGCACATTTCCAAGACAAAAGACCTGCGGAGGACTTCTGACAATAAAAACGATAGAGCTAATGGAGAGCAGTCCCATAGGAAAATTGGACAGCTCTCTTGTGTTAAACAGAATAAACAGCGTAAGTCTTGAAAACAAGGGAAATAAAATTGCAGAAATGCGCTGTAAAAACGACTTTTATCTTGTGGACAGGCTTTCATTTGACAACAGTCTTATTGATATATACAAGGCAAAGGGAGGTCATATAATAGAAGGAAAAGCCGTTACGAAAATAAATGATAAAGGCGTTGTATTAAATGACGGTACCGAAATCGAATGCAGATTTATAATAGGCGCCGACGGCTGCAAGGGCATTACTCAGAAGCTTGTGAACAGAGAGCCTGTAACATGCGCCTTTGGAATAGAAGCGGAGATTCCCGCAAGGTATGTGGACAGCTCTTCCCTTTTGCTGGAGGTCGGTTATTTTAAAGACGGCTATCTCTGGCATTTCCCTAAGGGTGACTATGCCACTATAGGCTTTGCCTTTACCTATGACAAAAATTTCGACTATACAGGCTGGTTCGGAAATTATATAAAAAAGCTTGGCGTTACTGAAAATGTTAAGCTCAAGGGCGCCTTCCTGCCCTACGGTATGGGAAGCAGAACGGTTACAAACGGCAGAAATATACTGCTTACAGGCGATGCCGCAGGCTTTATAGACGCCGTTACGGGAGAGGGTACCTATTACGCCATACTCTCGGGACTTATGGCAGGCGAAAGCCTTATGACAAAAGAGCCTATAAAATATTATGAGAAAAAAACCGCTCACATTATTTCATCTGTTGAAAAAAGCTGTACTCTGGTAAATAAATTCTATAACAGCAGAGAAAGTCTTTTAAACAAACTAAAGGGAAAAACACGTTTCTTAAGCTGGTTCTGCGATGTACAGGTAAGCAGGAATATATATGATTTTTCAATAAGCAGATTGAGTGCCGCTTATATGAAGTACAAGCTGTTTAAAGGAAATATATGATAAGTATATTATTCATATTTTACGGCAATATTTTAAAAATCCAAAAAAACCGATAAAATCAATGGCTTCACTATCAGAAATACGCTTATGCACCATTTGGGAAAGGCTTTGATGTAACCGTATCGATCGTGAAATAGAGTTGCTTTTTTATGAATAGTTTGTTATAATATAAGAAATGATAAAATTAAGATAAAATTTTGATAAGGAGTGGTAAGGTATGTTGCAGATCAGACCGGTTTCGGATTTGAGAAATAAATTCCCTGACATTGAAAAAATCGTAAATTCAGGAGAACCTGTTTATTTAACAAAAAACGGATATGGAACAATGGTGGTACTTAGTATAGAAGAGTATTCCAAGCTGACAGACAACGTAGAGTTGGCTTTGGATAGAGCAGACAAAACAGCAGAGGAAAACAATGCCCGCATGAGCCATGAAGAGGTTTTTGGGAACTTGCGGAGGAAGATGAATGCAAAGTAAAAAATACAGATTAAGTTACCTGCCATTATTCTATAAAGATCTCGATGAAAAGATAACTTATATTGCGGAGAAATTAAAAAATCCAAAAGCCGCAAGTGATTTATTGGATAAAGTGGAAGCAGCTATTCTGAAACGTCTCCCTGATGCAGAATCCTTTGAGCCATATCATTCTCTGCGGGAACGCAGATATACATATTACCGTATCTATGTAGATAATTATGTGATTTATTATGTGGTGATAGACGATGATCCCAATGATATGATCATGGAGGTAAGAAGGTTCCTTTATAATAGGCAGAATCGGGAAACGATAATATGATTTTTCTCTTTCAAGACTGAGCAGGGCATATATGAAATATAAACTTTTTGGAAAATAGGGTTTATATTTTGTTTCAGATATATTATAATGAATCATACAAACAAAAAAGGGAGGTATTATCTATGAAAGGAAATAAGCTTATATTATACGTTGTTATAAGCATGATATTTTTTGGGGCAGCATTCTTTATTATCCCTCAGATCTCCAGAAGTATGACAAACAGGCTGTACAAGGCTGAAATTAAGAAAAGCAATGCAGCCGATGACGAGGATATTGATATAGAGATAGTCAAGAAAACCGAAGAGGATTAGGGGGACTTGTATGAATACAAATGAAGTTGCAAAACAATGCATAGAATTAATAGGCGAAAAGCTGAAAAATCTTAAAAAGCTGAATATAATTGTAATAGGCAAGTCAGGCGTCGGCAAGAGCACCCTTATAAACAGCTTATTCAGAGGAAACTTTGCAGAAACAGGACTTGGCAGGCCGGTAACAAATGAAATAAGGAAAATAGAGAAAAAGGATTATCCTATGGTCATATATGACACACCGGGATTTGAGCTTTCTAAGGGACAGCAGAACAAGGTAAAGGACGAGATCATAAGCCTTATACGCAAGGGCGCTATGTCCAATGATGTGAACAAGGCGATCAATTGTATATGGTACTGTATCAATGTAGGCGGCAACAGGACATTTGACGAAACCGAAACTGCATGGATAAGAGAGCTTACCGAAAGCAACAAGGACACTCCTGTCCCTGTTATAGTTGTGCTTACGCAGGCCTGTCCCAAGTCAAAGGCTCTTGAGATGAAGGCACTTGTGGAAAAGGAAAATCTCGATATAGTAAAGGTCGTGCCGGTATTGGCTCAGGATATGGATTTTGACGGTGAGTATGTGGCAAAGTCCTATGGTCTTGATAATCTTATAAATATTATGAGCGAAACTCTTCCGAATGAGCTTCAGGATACGTTGCAAAATGTACAGAAGGCTTCATTGGAAGCGAAAAAAAAATACGCTCAAACGGCTATTGCAACGGCGGTAGCCGCAGCCTTTGGCGAAGGCTTTACACCTGTTCCCTTTGCAGACGCAGCTCTCCTTGTGCCTACACAGGTGGGAATGATAGCCACAATTACGGTAATATTCGGCCTTGACGTTAATAAAAGCTTTATTACAAGCTTTGTGTCCTCTGTGGTCGGCTCTGCCGGAGCAACTATACTTGGACGTACAATCGTTTCAAATATAATAAAGCTTATACCCGGAGCGGGAAGCATTGCAGGCGGTCTTATATCGGGAGCAACAGCAGGCATTATAACAACGGCTCTTGGAGAAACCTACATAAAGATAATGGAAATGGTATACAAGGGCGAAATGAAGGCAGAGGATATATATTCCGGTAAGAAAGAGAAGCTTATAAGCAAAATTTTCAAGGAACAGCTTAAAAAAGAACGCCATAATAAATAAGAATATTTTTTCACATAAAAAGCTGCTGCATTCATCTCATCAAAAGAGAGATTAATGCGGCAGCTCTATTTGGTTTATATATAAATTAATATTGAACTTTCCGTCCCTACAATGCAAATGTAATGTTATTGTTTGAAATTGCAGAGGGATCGTTCTTTCAACATTATGCCAAACAGCCTTACTTACTCAGCCTTGCGGCTTCGTTCAGTACCCTTGCAACGGTTTGTTTATTCACGAGCATAGATGTATTGTCGCCTTTCTTTACAACATAGAAATCGCTGTTATAATCATAATATTCGGCAGTATCGCTGCTTCCGTCCGTAAGGTTGAATTTTATGACCAGCTGAGGACTTCCCTGTACCTTTGCAGAGGTGTCCATATCGTCAAAGCCTATGCCTATAAGCTGTTCATAAAAGCTTGTAAAGGTATCTCTGTCAAGAGCCTTTCCGTTTATATAAGTATTTCTCTTATCTCTCAGCACTCCGTCCTCCTTTACAAATTTGTTATCCCCTTCTTCTTTAAGCTCTATTTTGTAATCCCCTAATTCAATAGACTTTACCTTTGACCTTTGATAAAGGCTTATGAACTTTTCTGAAAAATCGGCTATGGAAGCGTTTATAAACGGTTCAACACTTCTGTAATCCATTGTAAATACCTCAGGTCTGTCGTCTATAAGCACATATATATATTCTAAATCATTTTGCACAGGCGCCATGCTTCCTGCCTTAAGAGTCACGGTATTTTCCGTATCTCTTAATTTCACCTGCACAACAGGATCATCAAGCCCGTATTTGGAAAGATCGGAGGGCGCCGCTTCCACAAGATCGGTCACATTGAGATTTGATATATTCTTAAGCACAGAATTATGAAGGCTATAGGGATATACAAGCATATTTGCAACAGGCTTTTCCATTACAAGTGTAGCCAAGCCGTTAGCTTCCGCATAATCTCTTGCTATGGGATTGTCGGGATCGTAGCATACGTATATATCCTCTTTACCCTTTGCCTTTATTTCCACCTCCTGTATGGAATCCCTGTCGATCTTCGGTACGGACTTGTCTATAAAATCGTTGAGTCCGTAATTGATGCTGTCACACAGAGAAGCCTCCACCATATATACGGCATTCCCCTTGTCCGTCTTTACATAGAAATACTTTTTATCAGGCGTAAGGTCCCCTACATAAACCGATATATCGCTGCACATCGCAGTAGCAGAGGGCTTTTCAAGTCCGTACTTGTCTATGCTCTCGGGATTTTCTTCAACAGTCTTTTCAGCATAAAGTGCAGAAAGCACGGAGGTCATTTCATCAACAGCCTGCTTATCAAGAGAATTGCTGTAGCCCTCAGCCTTCCATTCATCTCCCTTTTTCTTAAATGTAAAGCTTCCGTTGGCATTGGTTACTGTAAATTCATCTATATCCTTAGCATCGGCGATCTTTTCTCCCAGAGCTTCAAATCCGTTATCCTCTTTTGTTTCTTCTTCGGTACTTTCATCGGGCCGACTTTCCATAAAAACATAGGCGCCCAAAAGCAGAGCTAACACTATAACAGCCGACAAAAGCATTATAAGCTTCTTTTTCATTATTTATTTCTCCTTATAAGCCATACTATAAAGCCTGCTCCGAAGAGTATGCCCGGAATTATTCCCCAGCTTATGAGCTTTACCGTTCCGGCTGTACCTGCATCTACCACAAGGGGTTCTCCCTGAAGGTTCTTTGCAGATATAAATATATTTTCCGCAGTATCGTTAAGCCAGTTGACACCGTTTACTATAAATGTAGAGTTGGCATTATTCACCATAGCGTCTGTATTAGGCTCTGCCAAATAAAAGCTGGCTCCTGTTATTATAAGCTTTGTAGAATGTGCCTTGTCCGTATATGTGGAATCGGTCACCGCCAGCGCAATATCGAAGGGACCTTCTGTGTCGCCTGCCTCTTTGTTGGCGGAGGTATTGCCCTCCTTCTTTATATATGCCTTGTCCGAAGCCGTAAGCAAAGGAGTTATTTCAAGACCCTGCTTCTTAATATCTGTTCTTCCCAGAGCCTGACAGGCAACGGTCAAAACGGTATAGTCGTTTTTAACAAGTGATGAGTTTATATCGTGATCCTTTAATTCAGGCAGAACGGCATAGGGATACATCATATATCTGCTTTCATCGCCTTCGTATATATATCCGGGCTGAAGCGTTATGCCGTAGGCTGAAGCGATGCTTGAAAGATTCTTAAAGCTCTCCATATTGGTACCGCCCATTATCATATATGCTCTGCCGTCGTCAGCAAGATAATTAAGCACCTTCTTTGCCTCTGCTTCCGAATAATCTCTTGCGGAAGGCGTTATAAGAAGCATAGAGCAGTTTTCGGGAATATCCGTTTCCAAAAGGTTAATGTCCTTTACGTCATAGTTAGCAAGCTTCAGCTGTGAATCCAAAGAGGTATAGCTTGCATAGGCGGCTTCCCCATGTCCCGTCACATAGTATATGGTAGGCTGAGTGCTCATATTTACATACTGTATAGCACTTGTAAGACAGGATTCAAGCCCAAAATGTCCGTCGGAATTAAAATAGTCCTCATATCTTATTATCTTGAAGCGGTCATTGGCTTCAACTATAAGGCTGTTTATATCCACAGTACTTCCCTCTGAGGAATACTGTCCCGCAAAGTCAGGGTGCAGATAAAGATCTCTGTTTTCCACTTTAATATGGGAGTTGTGCTGTATATACTGATCAAGCACCTGCTCTACCCTTCCGATTATAGCATCTGTTCCCGATGTAGGGAAAAGCGTATATACATTTATATCCTCCTTTACATTGTCAAGGACCTGTATGCTCTCCTCCGAAAGCGAAAATAATTCGTCCTCAGTAAAGTCAAAGGACTTGTTGAATTTGCCTACTATAAGATTGAATACCACAAGTATCGCTATGAATACTATCGTTATGGCTGTAGAATATGTGCCGTATTTCAAACGCTTGTTTTTAAGTACATTCTTACTTTTCATAATATTATCTCCATCTTCTCTTCTCTATTACATTTACTGTAAGGTAGAGAAAAGCGCATGTAAATGTAATATAATACACAACATCAGATACGGATAAAATTCCCATATAGAAATTTTCAAAACGGCTGAGCACAGAAAACCAGCTCAGTATTTTTACTATAACGCCGTCATATATGTTGGGATCGATAAAGTATACGATACCCATTATCACAAAGCCCGCAAGGGCAAACACAAGAGCGGCAATAACGTTTTTGGTGCTTGAATACAGCGTAATGGCAACAGCCGTAACTGCCAGTCCCACAAATATAAGAGAAGCAGCCACGCTTATAGGAACTGCCGACGTGATGTTATCCATCATAAGCAGAAGGAATATAGCCGCAAATGTAGCGGCAGCCGCCACTATCTGATTGTCTGTAAGTACCGATATAAATATGCCTACGCTTATAAGACACATACCCATCATAAAATAGCCCAGTATTCCCACAAATGTCATTCCCCATTCCATTGCGCCTGAGCGGGAAAGTATATAGGGAAAAATAAGTGTGATAACAAGTCCCATAAGGAAAAGCAGGGCTGCGGCAATAAATTTGCCTGTTACAATATCTGTGACCTTTATAGGCGCAGCATACAAGAGCTGATCCGTCTTTTGTCTTGCTTCCTCTGCAAAAAGACGCATTGTGAGCACAGGCACCAGTATGAGAAACATTATCATGGATCCGGCAAGAGTTTCATTGTAATTGGCATTTGAAGCCACTATATTCTGAGATACAAAGAAATACCCTGTTATAAGTACAAAAAATCCCAAAAAGCCATATCCCGTTATAGTTTTAAAATAGGTCTTAAGCTCCTTTTTGATAATAGCCGGCATTTACTCTTCCTCCTCCCTTATATCCTCTGCTGTAGCTGTATCCGAAATCTCCTCGTTATTTACATTCATATCCTCTATTTCTCCGTTTATTACCTTGAGGAAGGCTTCCTCAAGATTGAGAGCAACAGGTCTCAGCATAAGCAGGGGTATATTTTTTTCGGCAAGGGCTTTGCCAATTATTTCTCTTATATCAAAGCCCTTCTCACCTTCTACTCTTATGTTGTATGTACCGTCTTTGTTGTCAGACTCTATAACGGCATTCTCAATATATGCCCATTCCTTAAGGCTTTGGCATATATCGGCGCCATTGCCCTTTACCGTAATGATCTGTGCAGAGTTATCTGCCTTGCCTGAAAGTCCCTCCGTAGTATCTGTAGCAACGATCCTCCCCTTGTTTATTATCATCACTCTGTCGCATACGGCGCTTACCTCGCTTAATATATGGGAGCTGAGTATTACGGTATGTCTTTCTCCAAGCCTTTTTATAAGGTCACGCATTTCTATTATCTGCTTGGGATCAAGGCCGACTGTAGGCTCGTCCAGTATAAGCACCTCAGGGAAGCCTACAAGGGCCTGTGCCAGTCCGACTCTCTGCCTATAGCCTTTTGAAAGATTCTTGACAAGTCTTTTATATACGTCCTTTATCTTTACAGTCGTTATTATCTCGTCTATCATGGAAGCCCTGTCCGCCTTTTTTACTCCCTTAAGGTCGCATACGAAATCCAGATATTCCTTTACTGTCATATCGCCGTACAAAGGCGGTACGTCAGGCAGATAGCCCAGCTGTTTTTTTGCCTTTACAGGCTCGTCCAGTATGTCATAGCCGTTTATTCTTACAGTACCCTCCGTAGCGGATATAAAGCCTGTCATAATATTCATAGTAGTAGTCTTTCCTGCGCCGTTAGGTCCCAGAAAGCCCAATATCTCTCCGTCGTTTACAACAAATGATATATTGTCCACCGCTGTATGAGGTCCGAATTTCTTTGTAAGATTTTTTACCTCTATCAAAACGATTCCTCCTTTATGCTAACCCCATTTTTTCATATACCTATATAATACTACAAATATTTGATTATGGCAAATTAATAGTTTATGAATATGTTTATACATAAATTCAGGAGACGCAATAAACGTCTCCTGAGCTTTTATAATACTGTCTGTTATCTTGTAATGACTCCGCCTTTGCCTATGCCCGTTTCGTTGTGAAGTGCTTCGATATCTGAAAGCACCCAATCATATTCGCCTGTTGTTACTATAAATCCGCAGTATTCACACTTGCCTGCGCTTGTTATCTGAGTAGGCGCTCCGCAATGAGGACATGCCACAACAGAGTTATTGCTCTTGGCAGGATCCGTAAGGACGCCTATCTTACGTATGAAGGTATAGAGATACTTCATTTCATACTCCGCATTGGGATCGCCCTTTACAACATTACCTGTCCTTTCATCTATAATATAATCGGACATTCTGGACTGTATATATACTGTCAGATATTCATACTGAGCATCTGTGGTATATTTGAATAAATAGGACCGGTTCACATTTATCCTGTCCATTTTGTTTATAAGACCTCTGTCCTTATAATTCTGTATCTGAGCAATATGCTGAGCATAAAGCTCCTCTTTTTCAAAGGGTCTGCATTTTTCAAAATCCCTGTTGCTCCATGCGTCCTGAAGAGTAATAAATACCTCCTTGACCCAGCCTATGAATTTTTCATATGAAAAGTCAGGATCCCTTTTGCGTATTTCGGCAACGATGGCATCTGTAAAGTTAGGCACCTGAACGTTATAGCCCTGTCGCACCATGCCTTTATCCGACTTTTCATCATACTTCTTCTTTGCGGCAACTATAAAAAACAATATAAAGCCGGCAAAGAACACAAAGCCGAAGAATATATCTCCTACGGTAATAGGTCCCGAAGAGTATGCACCTGAGCTATAGCCTCCCCCATAAACTCCGCCATATCCTCCGCCGTATGAACCGCCCCAGTCCGAGCTGCCTCCGCTCCAGCCTCCCGAGCCTGAATCTGAGCTGTAGTTGTTGAAGTTTCCGAGATCCGCTCCCGATGTTATGGGAAAGGCGGCAACGGAAATGACGATCAATATCAAAAACATCAATTTTTTAGCCATGAGAGACCTCCTCATTGTCTGGGCTTACCGCATTCTGAGCAGAATTTGCCTGTATTTTCGGCACCGCATTCGCATACCCATTTTCCGTCATCGGGCTTTGGCTTTCCGCATTCGGAACAGAATTTACCTGTATTGACATTGCCGCATACGCATTTCCAGCCCTCAGGAGCCTGCTGCTTAGGAGCATTGTTCCCCATTGCAAACATCTGAGCAGCGTTTGTACCGCCTGCATTCATTGCCATACCCATGCCGACAAATCCGCCCATAGCGCCGTTTGGATTTTCAGCAGCCTTTTCCATAGCGGAGGCCTGAGCCGCGCCAAGCCTTGCGCCCATCATCTGCGTATTCGTATAGACTCTGGATTCCTGGAACTGAGCTATCTTGTCTGCACTTTCTTTATCTACCGTAATAGAAGCAAAGGCTACGGATACAACAGAAATGCCTCTCAGCTTTGTCCAGTCGTCGGAAAGCTCATCGTTCAGCTCCTCAGCTATTTCTTTGGTATAAAGTGGAAGCTGATCGTAGGCTATGCCCTTTAAGGCTATTTTGCCGAGAGCAGGCTGTAGAGAGGACTGTACCTCTGCCTTAAGCTGTTCGTCAATAGCCGATTTCTTAAAGGAATCCCTGACATTTGCGCATACGTTGGTATAGAACATAATGGGATCGCTTATTCTGTAGGAATAATTTCCATAACCCTGTATCTTAACGGTAAAGCCAAATTCACTATCCCTGAATGGCACATCGCCTATACCTACCTTGTTGTTCATAATTTCCTTTGAATTGATATAGTATACTCTCTGGTCGTTATCGGGCTGACCGCCGAATGTAAATCTCTTGCCTACCTGCTTGAAGCTATCCTTAAGTCCCTGAAAGCCTCCGTCAAAAAGAGATGGCTCTGTGCCTGTGTCATAGGTATAGGCTCCTGCTTCCGCCGTGTAATCAACTACCTTGCCATTTTCAACAATGAGCATTACCTGACCTTCGTTTACTGCTATTTTACTGCCGTTTGTTATAATATTGTCGCTGCCCTGTGTGTTGGAGCTTCTCTCATCTGTTTTCCTGACACCCTTTTGCATAAGAGTATCGCCGTCCATAGCATCGCAGTATATATATATTCCTTCCATTGATCCGCAAGCACTCCGCCTACTGCCGATGCCGCTGCTTTTATAAGTCCCATAATGTTACCTCCTTGTATTGATCCTATCCTTATTGTTAAAATTATTATAGTATATATTTTTTACCTCTGCAACAAAAAATTACATTCTTCACATCATATTTTATCAAATGAATTTTTTTCTGTTGCCAACTTCTGTATTTTGTTGTACAATTAGCTTATGTATAAGGAGGGGATAGTTATGAAAAGATTGACTGCATTTATAATGTTGATAACGTTCTCTATAAGCATGAACATACACATATGTTATGCCCAAAACGACAAAAGCTATGATAAAATGGAGCTTATGATAGAGGGCGCTCTTGAGGACAGCGACCCTACCGACGGTTCCCCATGGAACCGGGAATCTCCCAGCGCCTTTAAGTGGTCCTATATAAACGGCTGCATGATCTCAGCGATAATGGATATATATGATATAAAAGGCGACAGCAGGTATCTGGATTTTGCCAATACCTATATGGGACATTTTATGGGTACGACCAATAATTCCAAAACAGGCTATATAAACAGCAAAACCGGTTTTGACTATACCAAATACACTCTTGACGACCTGAACAGCGGCAAGGCTCTTATAGCGCTTACGACAGCAAATGCCTCCAACAGTTCAAAATTCAAGAAGGCTGTCAGTCAGACATTGTACACAGACATACTTCAATATATTGTAAAAAATCAGAAAACTGCCGAAAACAGCCTATGGCATAAGAAGTCATATCCCTATCAGGTATGGCTTGACGGTATATACATGGAAACTCCCTTCTGGCTTGAATATGAGCTGGAAATAGGAAATGACAAGGACAAATTCATGTATGCTGCCGACCATGTGGTCAATCAGATAAAAAACGTATACGACAAGCTGAGAGATCCCGCAACAGGACTCTATTATCACGGCTATGACGCTCAGGCTGACAAGACAAGCGGAAGCTATGATCGGTCAAATGCTCAAAGCTGGGCTGAAAAAGATACAGGCCATTCTGCTAACTTCTGGCTGAGAGGTACGGGCTGGTACGCTATGGCTCTTACAGATGATATAGATATTATGACAAGGGCTGAGAAAAAATTCGGCATAGACCTTACGGACAAAAAGGAATATATCGCAAAAATATACACAGAGCTTATGGATTCCCTTCTGAAATATCAGGACAGCAGCACAAAGCTTTGGTATCAGGTAATAGACAAAGGCTCACAGCAGTATAATTATATAGAAACGAGCGGTTCTGCCGCTATAGCATATTCCCTTATGAAGGGCTGCAATATAGGCATAGCGGACGAAAGCTACTATAACAAGGGACTGGAGGTATTCAACAGTCTTTACGAAAATAAAATAGTATATAAGGACGATACCCACGTAAAGGTCATCGACATATGCCAGACAGCAGGTCTTGGCGGCAGCTCAAGTTCTGCCGTATCGGGTCCCCGTCATACATCAAGAGACGGTTCATATGAATACTATGTATCGGAAAAGAAGGTCGACGATGACGCCAAAGGCATGGCTCCCATAATATTTGCCTATTGCGAGATACTCAGGCATAAAATACCCGGCGATGTGGATATGAACGGAAGTCTTGAACAAAAAGACGCTTATATTATACTTAAACATATTTCAGGCATTGAGCCGTTGACTGAAAATGCTGCCGAATATGCAGACTATAACAAAGACGGCAGCACAGATCTGAAAGATGTGGCTGAGATCCTTAAAGCTGTAAAATAATAAATAGAAGTGAGAGGAATATAAAATGAGTAAAAAGGTAGTAGCTGTAATTTTCGGAGGACGCTCCTCCGAGCATGATATTTCAAGAGTAAGCGCCTCTATGATAATACAGAATATCAATCAGGACAAATACACCGTAATACCTGTATGTATCACAAGAGAAGGCCGCTGGGTGCTTTTTGACGGACCTATAGAAAGTATAAAAAGCGAAAATTGGGAAAAATTTGCCGCTACAGCAATATTAAGCCCCGATGCAGACCACAGAGGACTGCTCAGGATAGTTGGGGAAAAGGTAAAATTTATACCGATAGATATTATTTTCCCTGTCCTGCACGGGCTTAACGGCGAAGACGGTACCGTTCAGGGGCTTTTTGAGCTGACGGGAATACCCTATGTAGGCTGCGGGGTCCTGTCTTCTGCCATAAGTATGAACAAGGCATATACCAAGCTTGTGGTAAACACTCTTGATATTGCTCAGGCAAAGCATACCGTAGTTTACAGAAATGAGCTTGAAGAAAATATAGCGGACTGTATAGAAAGAGTTGAAAACGCCTGTGGCTATCCCTGCTTTGTAAAGCCTGCTTGCGCAGGATCAAGCGTAGGAATAACAAAGGCTCACAACAGAGATGAGCTTGCAGACGGTCTTTGGATCGCCGCAAGAGAGGACAGAACAATAGTTATAGAAGAAAATATAACAGGGCTTGAACTGGAGTGCGCCGTACTTGGAAACGATGATGTAACGGCTTCCGTAGTAGGTCAGATACTTCCTGCAGCGGAATTTTACGACTATGACGCCAAGTACAACAACTCCGAATCACGAACGGTAATACCTGCTCCCATACCGAAGGAAAAATCTGAGGAGATAAGGGAGGATGCCGTTAGGATATTCAAGGCTCTTGACGGTTCAGGTCTTTCAAGAGTGGATTTTTTCCTTGAGGAAGGAACGAACAGAGTAGTATTCAATGAGATAAATACCCTTCCCGGCTTTACCTCAATAAGCATGTACCCTATGCTTTTCAATGCTTTGGGTATATCCCCGGAGGAGCTTGTGGATCGGTTGATAGAGCTTGCTATAAAGAAATTTGAGGGATAATATTATGGACAACAGACCTATTGGCGTTTTTGATTCAGGCGTAGGCGGACTTACTGTTGTAAAGCAGATTGTAAAGCTTCTGCCGGAGGAATCCCTTGTGTACTTTGGCGATACTGCCAGAGTGCCTTACGGATCAAAGAGTAAGGAAACCATTGTTAAATTTTCAAAACAGATAATAAGATTTCTTAAAACCAAAAATGTTAAGGCGGTAGTTATTGCCTGCAATACCGTAAGCTCCAACTGCTATGAGGACCTTTCGGAGGAATTTCCGGACCTGCCTATTACAGAGGTGGTAACTCCCGGTGTTGAAAGCTGTATTGCCGCTACACGCAATAAAATAGTGGGACTTATCGGTACATACGGTACCGTTTCCTCAGGAGCCTACGAAAGACGGCTCAAGGCAGCGGACCCTGAAATAAAGGTATACAAAAAGGCGTGCCCTCTTTTTGTCCCTCTTGCAGAAGAAGGCTGGGCAAACAATGAGGTGGCTCGTCTTACTGCCGGTATATACCTAAAGGAGCTTATGGATAAAAACGTGGACTCCATAATACTCGGCTGTACTCACTACCCTATTTTAAAGAAATGTATAGGAAATATTGTCGGAGAAAACGTAACTATAGTCGACCCTGCAAAGGCTACTGCCATGAAGCTTAAAAAATATCTTGAGGAAAACAATATGCTCAATGCGGGAGACAAGGAAGCCCAAAGGCTTTTCTATGTAAGCGACAGATCTCATTTTGAACAGATATGCTCACGAGTGCTTCACGAGGATCATACTGTGGAAAAAATCGATATTGAAAAGTATTGAGAGAAAGCAGCCTTACTTATAGGGCTGCTTTTTAAAGTAACAGATGTGTTTTGCATTCTTTAATGTAATTGACTTTATCCCTTTATTCCGTTAAAATATATATATGGGAGATGGCGTCATGGACAAGATATATAAAAACAGCAGATTTTTGAAAAAAGGCTACACCACAGGCACCTGTGCCGCTGCTGCTGCCTATGGCGCAGTATATATGCTCATTAACGGCAGAGAATTAAATACCGTAAGCTACACCGCTCCCAACGGTACTGAGCTTATGCTTGAGCTTCTGGATATTAAAAGAGAAAAGACTGCCGTAAGCTGTGCTGTCAGAAAGGACAGCGGAGACGATCCCGATGTTACAGACAAAATGCTTATATACGGCAAAGCGGAGTTTGCCGAAAAGGGTATCGAAATAGAAGGCGGTATCGGTATAGGCAAGGTCACAAGAGCGGGAATGGACAGACCCAAAGGCTCCTACGCCATAAATTCCGCACCTCTCAGAGCAATAGAGAAAAGCGCAGAAGCTGCATGCAGGGAGGCAGGCTACAGCGGCGGTATAAAAATAACCATATATGCTCCCGAAGGCGAGGATATTGCCAAAAAGACACTTAATCCTCAGCTTGGCATAGAAGGCGGCATATCAATACTGGGTACCACAGGTATAGTAGAGCCTATGAGCACAGAAGCCTATAGGGACACTATAAGGCTTGAAATGAATATGCTTTCGCTCAACTCCTATCACGTCATAGCAGTACCGGGAAACTACGGCAGAGAATTTGCACTTAAAATGGGACTGCCTGATAAGAATATAGTAAAGGTCAGCAATTTTATAGGGACTGCCATAGACTGCGCTGCCGAAAAGGGCTTCAAGGGGCTTGTGATAATAGGTCAATGCGGAAAGCTGGTGAAGCTTGGCGCAGGTATCATGAACACCCATTCTCACGAAGCCGACGGCAGAATGGAGGTGCTGTGCACAGCAGCTCTAAAAGCAGGCTGCAACAGAGATGCCCTTATTGAGATCACAGAGTGCAAAACAACGGAGGAGGCTCTTGATATACTGGAAAAAACAGGCTTAAGGGAAAAAACGATACAAATGATAATGGATAATATAAGCTTTTATGTATCACGCAGAGCAGCTGTAGATACGGCGGTAATAATGTACTCAGAGAAATACGGAATAATAGGGAAAACAAAAAATGCAGACAGACTTATTGAAGAAATAATGAAGGAGAGAGTGTAATGGTGCACTTTACAGGAGCAGGAAGCGGCGCTCCCGACCTTATTACCATAAGAGGAGACAGGCTGTTGAGAAATGCGGATATTGTAATATATGCAGGCTCTCTTGTGAACAAGGAGCTTCTTAAGGTATGCAGAGAGGACTGTGTGTTTTACGACAGCGCCTATATGACTCTTGAGGATATAGCGGAGGTGTACATAAAAAACAGGGATAAGGATATAGTAAGGCTCCACACAGGGGATCCCTCCGTGTTCGGCGCTGTAAGAGAGCAGATGGATATACTTGAAAAGGAAGGCATAGAATACGACTGCTGTCCCGGCGTAAGCAGCTTTTGCGGCGCTGCCGCCGCTCTCAAAGCCGAGTATACGCTGCCTGCCGTTTCACAAAGCGTCATTATAGCAAGGGCAGAGGGCAGAACGCCTGTGCCGAAGGGTCAGCGCATAGTTGACTATGCGGCACACAACGCAACTATGGTGATATTTTTATCGGCAGGGCTTTCGGACAAGGTACAAAGAGAGCTTATAGAAGGCGGTATGGACGAAAACACTCCCTGTGCGGCAGTATATAAGGCTACATGGGAGGACGAAAAAATAATAAGAGGAAAAATAAAGGACCTTCATTCCATGATGAAGGATATAGACAGAATGGCGCTTATAGTAGTGGGGAAAGTGCTTGGAAACGATCATGAGCTGTCCAGACTCTATGACAGCAGCTTTGAAACAGGCTACAGAAAAAGCAGATAAGGAGAGATGTATATGGATATTTGTGCAGTTTGTTTTACAAGAGCAGGCGTTGAGCTTGCCGAAAAATTGAATATTGAGAAAATTTACGCTTTTCACAAATACGCAGGAAAGCATATTTCATTTACAGGCATAAGCGAAATAATGCCTGTGTGCTGGAGACAATACAGAAATATACTTTTCATAGGCGCCTGCGGTATAGCGGTAAGGGCAATAGCTCCGTTTATAGTGGATAAGCAAATAGACCCTGCCGTTGTGGTATGCGATGACAGAGGACAAAATGTTATTTCTCTTGTTGCGGGACATATAGGCGGAGCCAACAGGCTTGCCCTTTTAATAGCAGAAAAAACAGGAGGCAGAGCCGTTATAACTACCGCTACCGATGTAAATGAAAAGTTTGCTGTAGATACATGGGCAAAGGAAAACAACCTCTATATTACAGATATGAATATGGTAAAGACCATTTCAGCCGCCCTTTTGGATAACGAAACGGTTGGCTTTTACAGCAAGCTGTATGAAACGCCCGAAGGACTTTTCGACAATGGCAGAATCGGCATATACGCAGGCTATAATAATTTAAAGCCCTTTGACAAAACACTTGTGCTCGTGCCCAAGTGTATAGTTGCAGGCATAGGCTGCAAAAAAGGCATAGACAAGGATACGGTAAGATCTGTGCTTATGAAGGTCCTTGATGAAAATAATATCAATATCCATTCCATATATAAAATAGCAAGCATAGACATTAAAAAAGACGAAAAGGGACTGATAGAGCTTGCTGAGGAATTAGGCGTGGATTTCGTCACATATTCCGCCGAAGAGCTTAACAGCCTTAAGGGTGACTTCTCCCGATCCGTTTTCGTAGAGGATACCACAGGTGTGGACTGCGTATGCGAAAGAGCCTGCGCAGCCAATTTCGGCAAAGTCATTGTGAAAAAATATTCCGAAAACGGCGTGACTATAGCCTTAGGTGAGAATGTTAATGAGCTTTAACACAGCACATTTTTAAATAAATTATTCTCAGTCAAGGATATTCGTACTACGCTTACGGCATTCATAACCGACGGTTTTTACCAAAGCCTTCGGTTAAATTGTACAATTTCAAAGGAAGATAATAAACTATGGGCAAGTTACAAAATTACGATGATGCTGTTAAGATAATAAAAACAGCAATATTACAAAGTCAATATGATGCTGCAAGAACCGTAAACGAAAAACAGTTACGGCTGTATTATGGCATTGGTAAGTATATATCATTAAATTCCCGCAATGGATTCTGGGGTAAGGGAGCAATTGATGTCATCAGCGAAAAGCTGGATAAAGAATTACCCGGTCTCAGAGGATTTACATCTCGAAACCTCAGATATATGCGTACCTTTTATGAAGAATGGAAAATGCTGGATCTTACTGAACAGCCTGAAAAAAATACAAATAATAAATCGGAAAATTCGGAACTTACGAATTCCAAAACAGTAAAAAATGAAATAGAGCCAATTTGGAACTTACAAGTTCCAAATTTCTATGATTTTCCTATAGATGCATTTCTGCATATAGGCTTTACTCACCATAGGGTAATTCTTGGAAAAATCAAAAATTTTGAAGAACGGCTTTTTTATATCAAGAGGTGTGCCAATGAGCATTTTACTGTAGAAGCGCTTAAAAGAAGCCTTGCCGCAGATGATTACCATCATCAAGGAAATCTTCCTAACAATTTTGTGAAAACTCTCCCAACAGGACAACAGGCACTAAAAGCAATAGAAACATTCAAAGACGAATATCTTCTGGATTATATCAATGTAGAAGAGCTGGATGCCAGAGATAGCGCCGATGTTGATGAAAAAATAGTTGAAAATGCCATCATTCATAATATTAAAAATTTCATTCTGACCTTTGGAAAAGACTTTGCATTTATTCGTAATCAATATCACCTTGACGCTTTTGGTGAAAACCAGTATATCGACCTTTTATTTTTTAATCGGGAATTAAACTGCCTTGTTGCTGTAGAATTAAAGAAAGGAAAGTTTAAAACCTCGTATTTGGGACAGCTGCAAGGATATTTGAGCATACTTGACGGTTATGAACGCAAACCCCACGAAAATCCTGCTATTGGAATTATTCTATGTAAAGATATGAACAAGTCTTTTGTGGACTATGTGATCCGTGATTATACCAAACCAATGGGAGTGGCTACTTATAAGACATCAAAAGATATGTCTGAAGAATTGCGGAAAGCCTTGCCGGATATTGAAGATTTGAAAAAGCTGTTGGATACAGAGGAAGATATTGCATTTTAAAAGAAAATTCGGTTCCAAAGTATAAAGATGTATAAATTTTTAGGAAACTATTTCCTCGAAAATATAAGGTGAAAATATGTTATATATAGTAGGAATAGGTTCAGGCGGTATTTCTGCAATGACAGAAGAAGCTGTTTTGGCATTGGAGGACAGCGTTCTTATTGTAGGCTACGACCTGTACATAGATATGATAAAAAAACATATTAAAAACAAGGAATTTTATTCCACGCCAATGAAGGGTGAGCGTGAGCGTTGCCTTTATGCCATAGAGCGTGCAGAAAAGGGTGAAAATGTTTCCGTTATTTCAAGCGGAGACAGCGGAATATACGGTATGGCATCTCTTATTTATGAGCTTTGCGCAGACAAAGATATTGAAATAAGAGTAGTAGCCGGCATAACGGCAGCAGTAAGCGGAGCCGCTTTATTAGGTGCGCCCATAGGTCATGACTTTGCAATAATAAGTCTGAGCGATTTGCTTACGCCCTTTGAGCTTATAGAAAAGAGATTGTATCATGCTGCTAAGGCGGATATGGCAATAGTGCTGTACAATCCCTCAAGCAAAAAACGCAGAGAGCATCTTAAAAAGGCTTGCCGTATAATAAGGCAGGCAAGAGATATAAATGTGGTTTGCGGATATGCCGAAAATATAGGCAGAGAAGGCGAAAGAGCTGTGGTAACAGACCTTGACACCCTTGAAAATACACAGGTGAATATGTTTACCACCGTATTTATAGGAAACAGCACTACAAGAAACATAAAAGGGAAAATGGTAACACCGAGAGGATACGGCAATGAGCAGAATAATGATATTTGCAGGGACCACAGAGGGCAGAGTGCTCTGTGAAAAATGCATTGACAAGGATATTGTAATAGATGTATATGTTGCAACACAAAAGGGCGAGGAGCTTATACCCTCTTCGCCTAACATAACCGTATATACAGGCAGACTTGACGCCGATGAAATAAAGGCTGAATACAGGCGTCTGGATCCCGATATGGTAGTTGACGCAACACACCCCTATGCTGAGGAAATAAGCCGCAACATAAGGCTTGCTGTGGACAAGGACAGATATGTAAGGCTTCTGAGAAAGGAAAGCGAAAGGGTAGACGCCCTCTATGCCGACAACATGGATAAGGCTGTGGAGATAGTAAACAGAAGCAGAGGAAACGTACTTATGACCACAGGCAGCAAGGACCTTGAAAAATATGTGGGTATAAGCGACTACAGGAAAAGGCTTTTCGTGCGCATGCTTCCCGAAAACGCCAATCTGAGGAAAGCTCTTGCCTTAGGCATAAGGCTGGATCATATAATAGACGAAACAGGTCCCTTTACAGCAGAGGAAAATATTGAAGTAATAGAAAAATACCAAATAAAATACCTTGTCACAAAGGAATCGGGAGCCGCAGGGGGCTTTATGGAGAAATACCAAGCCTGCAAGGCTTCCAACACCGTTATGATAGTTGTAAAAAGACCTGAGGAAAAGGGCTGCACTCTTGAACAGGTGCTCAATATGATAGACAGTATAGACAGCATAAAGCAGATACACATAGTAGGCATAGGCATGGGAGATCCCGACAATATGACTCTCGGAGCCATTAAAGCCGTTGAAAAAAGCGAGCTGATAATAGGCGCAAAGAGAATGACCGATGCTGTTGACACAAAGGGCAAAGCGGTATATAACGAATACAGAGCCATTGAGATAAAGAAATACATAGACTCTCATTTCTACAGGAAGGTTGCCGTGCTCTATTCCGGAGATGTGTGCCTTTACAGCGGTGCCGTAGAGCTTTGCCAACTTTTGGAGGGCTATGATGTAAGGGTGATACAAGGCGTTTCCTCAGCGGCGTACATGGCTTCCAGAATGGGTATAGACCGATCACAATGCAAGGTAATAAGCCTTCACGGAAGAGATGCCGACATTGTAAAGGAGGTAAGAGAAAACAGAGGATTGTTTGTACTGACAGGTGGAAATACTGCCGATATTTGCCGAGAGCTGACAAAAAACGGTCTGGGTCATGTAAAGATGTGTATAGGGGAAAGGCTGTCCTACAGCAATGAAAGGATAAGCGCAGGCTATGCCAATGAATTTACAGAAACCGCCTTTGATTCTGTTACAACGCTTTATATAGAAAATGACAATTACGGAAAAAGCTTGGAAATAGGTATAGATGACAATGAATTTATTAGAGGCAATGTCCCTATGACAAAGTCTGAGGTAAGGGCTTGTATAATATCTGCTATGAAGCTTAAGGACAGCTATACCGTTTATGATATAGGCGCAGGCACAGGCTCCGTGACTGTGGAAATGTCACCCTTTGTCAATAAGGTGTATGCCATTGAGCGTACCCATGAGGGCTGCGAGCTGATAAGACAAAACTGTATCAAATTCGGCTGCGGCAATGTTGAAATAATAAACGGACAAGCCGAAAACGTAATAGACAAGCTGCCTAAAGCCGACCGTGTGTTCATAGGCGGCAGCGGCGGTCATATCAAAGAAATACTTGACAAAATACTTGAAAAGGGAGATACTCATATTGTAATGACGGCTATTTCTCTTGAAACGGCATATAAGGCTCTTGAATATTTTAATAAAAAGGGCTTTGAAGATATAGGCCTTAAGCAAATAGCCGTATCAAGGGGCAAGGACACAGGAAATGTAACGATGCTCATATCTGAAAATCCAATTTTTATTATAAACGGAAGGATGAAAAAACAATGAAAAAAAGATATATAGCGCTGGGAATTGCCGTGCTTGCGGTATCAATGACCGCCTGCGGTAAAAAGGAAAAAGAAAACATCGAAACAACAACGGAAATGACTACAGAGGTCAGTTCTGAAACTACCGAAACACAGAGCCAGACCACAACAGCCGCCGCAACAACTGAGCAAACAACTGCTGCTGCGGAGAAAAAGCCTCAGGCTTCAACTGTCAAAAGCTCAGAAATAGGCAAAAATGTAAACAATGCCGAGCCTAAAACAGATGCGGCTTCACCTATAAGCGGCGTAAGCAATGCCATATTCTTAAATGTCAGCGATACTGTAAGGGAACAGGCCAACAACAGCTACAGAGAGGTCCTTCAGAACTACTTTAAAGAGGACAGCAGAAATGAAAAAAAGGATATAGCTGATATAAATGCAACTCTCGACGAATGGGAGGCTATGTATAAGGATACAAATGATAAAGCCTATTCCGAAACAGCCACAGATCTTCTTATGGCATATTCCAGACTTGCCGCTCTTGACAACATTATAAACGCCAACATCGACAAGCTTACAGATGCTCAGCTGGCGGAGCATGACAAAATAGCCTTTGATCTTCAGGGCAATGTTGAAATATTCCTGAATACCAACAACATTACCGTTCTTGCAGGAGAAGATGACTTTGCCTGTCTAAATCGCATAAATTCCCTCAGAAGTGAAGTGGAAGCACAGATAAGCAAGCCTGTTGAGGAAACGACTTCCGCTGCTGAATAATAAATAACTACAGTAAAAAGGATACTTATATCAATATCTTTAAATAACATTGAAGCTGCCCCATTAAGATCTGTGATAAAAATGGATCTTAATGAGACAGCTTTTTTGATCAATGAGATTTATTCAACACCCTTCCCTTTTTAAGGAAATGGTGGAAGGGTTAAATCGACCCTTCAGTCAGTCACGTTCAAAAACATCTTAATTCAGAATTTTTGACGTGACTGACAGCTTCCCTCGAAGAGGGACGCCTTAGATTTATGTTCCTCAAATGCTTTAATAATGTTGAAAAATCGGCTTTATTTCTAACTAAGAAAATGAGAATAGCGAAACCCTGAGCTTCCCCTTCAGAGAAGGGGAAGTGACAGCCCAACCATTTCTTTGAATTGAAAATACTTTTGCATTGGGCTGTAGATAGGGTCGATTCTCACCTAAACAAAAACTTACCACCCTATCAATATACGCCTGCACCACGACAGCTTAATCCACGCATAAGGCTTTCCGTAAGCATATCCATTACGTTCTGACAGTTTCCTTCCGTTATATTCTGAGTTATTCCGCCCATATTTATATTGACATTGGACGCATAACTGTTAGAAATTCTGCTGTCGGCAAAACGGCGTATATAGCTATAGTCCTTTTTATCGGAGCCTTTGTAGGTATTGCTTATGGCATATCCCGTATTTGTACTGTTAATGTGGCTGCCTTCTCTGTTTGTGCTGTATGCATAATTATTTACATTATCCTCAGTATTTTCCGCAATACTGTCGGACAAAACATTGTAAATAGCATTATATACCTTTGGCAGCTCGTTTTGATATATATTTTCCATACTGCTGTTTATAGTGTTTTCGGCAGTATCGCCATAAAGTATATTCAACTTTGAATAGTCCAAAGTATCGCCATAAATTACATTTAACTTTGAATAGTCCAAAGTATCGCCTATTTCCATTCTGTTTACAGTATCCTCCGCAACAGTACTGACATTGCTGTAGGACATATCCTCTTCGCTGTTATATACTGTATTTTCGGGAACATTCATAATATTGTTTTCATTAATGCTGCTGTATGTATTTTCTGTTTCTTCGGCAGGAGCAGTATAATAATAAGGACTGTAAACAAAACTGTTTTTCCCTGTATTTTCCTTTTCTGTATCGAAAATGTTTTCCGTACCCCAGCCTTCCGTATCTGAATACAAAGCTGTGTTGTCGTATATATTATGCAGCATTTCTATCAGATTTTTTATGGTCATCACCTCCTAAGGAATAATAATATTCATTCCTTCTCTTATTCTGTTAGGATCTGATATAGTGTTTTTATTTGCCTCATATATCTGTCTCCACTTACTTCCGTCACCATAATATTTTTTTGCAATAAGCCATAGGCTTTCTCCCCTTAAAACAGTATGGGAATCAGCCTTTGGCGCATTTTGTGTTTCTCTTTCACTTACGCCCGTATCTCTGAACACAGCGCCGAATGTCCTGTATTCCTTAAGCGTAAAGGCAATTTTAAGATCGTAACCCTCCTGAGCGCTTTCCGTGAACCTATAGTCCTCAAGTGTTGCGCTTATACCCGTATAGTTAAATACCTTATTTCCCATGACTCTTGTTATAACAAAGGCAAGCACTTTTTTGCTTTCCTTAAGGGCAGCAACTGCGTCCTTATAATAATCGGCATTTTTAAATTCATCATACAGATATGATGCAAAGGGATACCTTGTATTGGGTATAAGGGCTTCAAAACTTATGGTCCTAAGTCCCGGAGATCTTATAAGGTTGATCTCACCGCCTTCAACAAGTGTTACGGTTTCGTTTAATGAGCCTGTTGTAATAGTGATCTTTTCGGGTGCAACAGGCAGCTTTATTTCACCCAGCCATACCTCATACATATTTTTCTCCTTCCTTATTCAACAAATGACAGCCAAAAAACTGTCTGTTAAGGCTATCCAGCCTTTTAAGCTCTCTTTCATATTCTTCCAGAAGAAAATCCCGTCTTGCCTTCCTTAGTGCAAGCTCTCCCTCCATATCCCTTATGCAGTTCACCTGAGAGCCAAGATCTCCAAGCTGTTTTTCAATAGCCGATATTTCGCCTTTTATTTCCCTTTTGTCATCGTTTATACACCTTAGCTCATCTATAAGCGTCACAGCCATTTCGGAAATGTCCTCTCGAATATCCTCCGCCGTTTCAAGCTCTATTATGCGATCTGCAATGCGCTTTCCTCTTTCAGTTATTTCCTTTAGCTCGTCTTTGAGCAAGGCAAGCCTTTCTCCTGCTGATATTTCAGCTTTTTCCCTCCGGGTAACGCCTTTTTCCAAGAGCCTTTGTACCTGAGCTATCCTTCTTTGATTCCTTCCGTTTATAAGTGCCTTTTCAATATGTGCAATACGTCTTTTTGTGCGCTTTATATCCTTTTGCATATTCGCCATGACCTCCTTTATGTTTCTCCGGAGTCAGCGTAACACAAAAAGTGCGACAAAGTGCGACAAATATAACAAAAAACCTTTCCTTGTCATAGCGACTAGGAAAGGCTTTTCGATTACTTATATACTTTTTTATGTTTTGTTATACAAAATGAATTTAATACTCCTCTGCTGCGGAAAACAGATTGTCTGTTTAAATAGTTTCTTTGTCATTTCTTGACCGTAATGTTATAAATACCATATCATTAATTTTTTCCGTTTTAAACTATCGACAAAAACGAATTTTTGACCTTTTCGGAGTGTATTTTTGTTATTTACAAACATTGAAAAAAGCCTGTATTTAACAGGCTTTCAACAGTATGAGCCACTCGGGACTCGAACCCGAGACCCCTTGATTAAAAGTCAAGTGCTCTAGCCTGCTG
>CANQBT010000016.1 GCA_947589405.1 uncultured Clostridia bacterium
TATACTGCATTTATATTTCGGTTCAAGAGCTTTGGGACCGTACCCGGCTTTTTTAAGAAGCTCCTCTTTTTCTCTGTTAAGCTCCTTGATATTGCTTCTGTAGCTGTCGCTGCCGCTGCCGTGTGTCGCAGCGTTTCTGAACAGCTTTACGCCCTCCTGCATTATTTCTCTGTCTATGGCAGCAAGTCTGGGATATTTTTCGTATAAATGTTTTTTCAGCTCTCTTGCTTTTCTTTCGGCATTATCCCTGTCATTTTCATATTCCTCAAATACTGCGGCATATACTTCATCTCTATTCATACTTATTTGCCTTCTTCCTTGCAAGTATTTTCTCTATCTCCTCATCGGAATATATTTTCTGATCATAATTTGTAAAAGAATTGCCTTGCCTTTGAGCTGTTCCCTGCTTTGGCTTTGCTTCAGCCTTTGCGTTAAACTCATTGTCCGATCTCTCTACATCTTTTACGGTCCTTATATTGTTGCTGTTCCAGTTTTCAATTATCCTGTCTGTATATGAAAATGCTGCTTTGCCTGTGTTTTCTACTGTCCTGTTGCAGGCAAGCTCTATTATCTCAATAGGCATTTTATAATCAAGGATCCATTTGTCTATATGCTTTTTTTCGGAAGCCGAAGGTCCTCTGTCAGTTATACCGTAAAACTTGAGCACCTTGCCATAGCTTGTAAA
Source organism: uncultured Clostridia bacterium (assembly GCA_947589405.1). GTDB lineage: Bacteria > Bacillota > Clostridia > Lachnospirales > CAG-274 > CANPXH01. Next base: position 686 of record CANQBT010000016.1, read on the forward strand.
TATACTCAGATAATCCGCAGCCTCTTCGCTTGTGGATATGCCTCTTTCGGACCAGTCTATAGCTGTTTTTTCCATATATCTTATGGGCTTTCCGTTATTTGAGCAGTATGTTACAAGAACTATCACCACATCTATGGGAAGCTCTAAGGAATCGTACATCCATATCAATATTTCGCTTTCCTTAGGCGTAAGAGGTCTTGACATTATTCTTTCCGATATAGACAACAGCTCCTTTGCAGATCTGTTATTATCAATAATTGCGGCAATATCCTTAGGCGAATAGCTTGGCTTGTCGGCAACTATCTTGACCTTTTCCGTCTGGGGAGGCTTCATGCTGTTTTTTTCCGCAAAGGATATAAATTCCACAACAGGTTCCGACTTATTGCCGCTTAGGTTTACAAGACCTTTTGATTTCCAGTATTTCCAAGCCTTTATAACATCGCTTTCAAGCATGCCAAGCTTTTCGGCTATGTCCGAATTGCTTACAGAAAGTCCCTCGCTGCCGCACCTAAGGGCATATATATACACAAATACATACATAGGAGAAGGAGTCTCCGACAAATATTGATCTATAAACTTATTATCAAGGACAGTATAGCCTTTTTTTATATTAAATCTTATATTGCTCACAGTCATTCTCCCTCCTTCTTTTTTCATAATAGCACAAAAAAGTGCAAAAATCAAATAAATACTTGCGCCATTTCTTTTTTAAGTCGGGGCTTTATAAATATAAAGAATGCTGACAATGTGAAAAGGGAACCTGCTATATCGGATATGGCTCCGGCATAAAATATATTCTCAAGGCTTGTAAACAAAGGCAGCAGGACTACACACGCTATATACAGAAGCTTTCTGAAAAAGGAGATAGGAAAGGCAAATCTTATCTTTCCCATAGCCGTAAGACCGTCTACAAAGGCATACTGTACTGCTACGCCTAATATTCCAAGCGTATATTTCGACAGAAGAGCTGCCGTAAGCTCTACTGTATCGCCGTTTCTGCTGAATACCCTTACAAATACATTCGGTATTGTCTGGGAAAGTATAAGAAGTACCCCCAGATATGCTCCGCAGAGCAAAAGCACATATTTAAAGCATTCCATTACCTTTTTATAATTCCCTGCACCGTAATGGAAGCTGAAAAGCGTTCCGCAGCCTGTTGTAATTCCCTGACCCGGATTGTTTACAAGTATCATAAAGCTCTGTATTATTGCAGCACAGGCTATGTATTTATCTCCTGTCAAATCACCGCCGTATCTCCTGAGCTGTACATTAAGAAGTACTATCATAAAGTTATCCAGAAGAGTTATGAGAAACGACATGATACCTATTGAAAGTATCCTGCCCATAGTTTTTATGCTGTATTTTCCTATGCCTATATTTATGGTGAGCTTTCTGAATATAAGAAATCTCAGTACATATATCATCGTACAGACCTGAGAGATAACCGTAGCTATGGCAGCGCCCTTTATACCCATGCCAAAGCCGTATATGAATATAGGATCCAGTATAACATTGACAACGGCGCCTATTATAACGGAGATCATGCCTTCTCTTGCATAGCCCTGCGCCAGTATAAACTGATTCATTCCCATACCAATAAGAGAAGCTGCCGTTCCCAGTATATAAATTGTAAAATATGCAGATGCCTGAGGATATATATTGTCCCCTGCTCCCAGCATATACAAAAGCTTTCTTTTAAATATAAGCGCCGTTATGGTTACCGCAAGGCTTATAAATACAAGCATAAGCACAGAGTTGTTCACAGCCTTCCGAGCCTGCTGCCTGTCACCTCTTCCCATACTTATGCTCATAAGAGAAGCACCGCCTATGCCTACCATAAAGGCAAAGGCAGTAATGGCAGTAAGTGCAGGAGCGCATATGCCTATGGCAGCAAGGGAAAGCTCGCCTGTGCCCTCTATATTGCCTACGAATATCCTGTCTACTATGCTGTACAGTATGTTGAAAAACTGAGCGAGCATAGCAGGCATTCCCAATTTAAATACCAATACGGGTATTGACGCAGTATTAAATTCCTTTTCCATATTATCACCTTAAAAAGCCGAAATCGGCTGACTTTTTTAAGTATAGCAGATTTCGGCTTTAATGTCTATTATTTATTTCTATTCAGCAATATCCGTAAGCTGAAGTCTTAATTTTTTCATATTCGGCTGTCTGTCGTAAAGACCGAAAAGCCTTTGCTTATAGCCGTAATATTCCGTCATGCTTTCGCCTGACGGTTCTGTCGTATTACATGGCATAAGCATAAGACACACTCTCTTATAACAGGCTTGCTTTAGCATATGTGAGTAATCGGCAAGACTGCCTTCAATATCGGTGCTTATAATATTGGATCCGATCATTGCCATATTTTCCCTTTCAAAAAGCATGGGCAGACACCCTGAAAATAAATTCAGTACAAATTCTGCGTTTCCGTATTCCGTATCCTTTGTAAAAAGCATATCAATAATATCATCGCCGTATAATTTATTTATTCCCTTTGGAAACTCCTTTTCAATACCTGTATTTGTATCTTCAAAAACTATTTTATGCTCTATATATGTATCCACGCCGTCTGTTTTGTCAGCTATAGTCTTAAGAGCATTTGCATTAAATACAGCGTATTTGTCAATATGTATCCCAAGCTTATTTTCCAGAGCGTCAATGACCTTTTCTCTTTTCTCTCCCATAAAATCATAACGCAGGCTCATATTCTCCTGAAGTTCTGCTTCCGCAGGTATTGACAATACGGATATACCGTTTTTGCAGTTTATGATAATTGCAAATTCCGCCAGCGGTCTCGGCTTATCAAGCGTACCTATAAGAAGAATATTGTTTCCATAAGAAAAGTACAGCTCATTATTGGTAGTATATTTGTATTCAGCTTCAGCTTTAACAGCGGTAATGCAGTCATTTACTATATTTGCTCCATATACAGACCCACTTAATACAATAACTGCAGCAATCAGTCCTGCACCAAATGAGCTTAATTTTCTTTTGCCTTTTCTTATAGCAGTAAATCTTCTCATAATAAGCTTTTTATTTCCTGACATCTGAGTCGAAAGAGATACCGATCTTTTTACGGAATATTCAGCTATATCCAGAAGCGTATTCATATAGCTTTGGCGTTCCTCGCAGGTCATATCTCTTGATACAGTATAGTCACAGGAAATTTCGCAGTCCTCATCTATGCATTTAATAAGAACATACACGGCAGGATCGAACCAATGAATACAGCCGATAAACATTGCAAGCCACTTGTATAAAATATCCCTCCGTTTATAATGCACAAGCTCATGCTTTAATATATATGATAAACTCTCCTCTGAAATATCTATGTCAGGCAGATATATTATCGGCTTGAATATTCCTATCATAAGCGGTGCGCCAAGCATATTTGTTTTTCTTAAAACAATCTGCTTTGGCAACATATCTGTACGGCAGTTCAAAGAATTTTTATACAAAGCTCTTTTAAATACTATATATCTGAATATTTTTACAGATAAAATACATATAAAGCCCGATACCCACACAAGTGTTATAATACTGAATATATTTATTATATCAAAATCCCTTTCTTCCTCAGGTAATGCATTTATATCTGCTTTATATTTATCAACTATTCTGCTTCCCATTTCGGCAACGGGTCTGCTTGCCGATTCTGTAAAGGATATTTCTGTTCTGTAATCGGCAAGAGAATCATGTGTATATACATAGTACTTTAAGCTTATGGGAACTATCCATATAAAAATAACTATAAGCCATATATAATACTGCCATATGGGGCTTAAAATCCGCCTTGTGACAGGTCTGAGCACAAACAGGATCACTGTTAGCAAGCCTCCCGAAAGAGATGTGACTGCAATATATTTTAAAATTTCTGTCATATACACTCACTCCCTACAGCTCAAACATTTTTCTTATATCCTCAATATCCTCCTGAGTCATACCGTCACTTTTAAGAAGAGAAACGGCAAGCTCCTTTACGGAACCGTCATAAAGGTCTGATATAAGCGTTCTTGTCTGCTCCTTCTTATATACCTCCTTATCTATAATAGCCGTATAATAATTTGCCTTGCCTATCTTCTCCACAGATACGGCGCCCTTTTCATGCAAACGCATAAGAAGTGTGGCAACAGTCTTATATGCCCATTTACTTAAGCTTTTATGCACCTCCTGTACGCTCATTGCCTTGTCCGACCGCCAAAGCACCTGCATGATCTCAAGCTCGGCTGAGCTTATTGAATTTTTTTTCATAATAGCCCTCCTTTTTATGTCTTACATTTGTAGCACATTTATATCTTACATCTGTAAGACAATTTTGTCAAGAGTTTTTTTCTTTTTTCTCGTGACCTGGTCACGGGAAAATCGGTTGTTTTTAAATAATACTGATTGTGTGGTGTTCCCCGAAATAAAAAAATTCCTCGACAAACAAGAATTTAAAAATCGGGACTATTGCGCTATAGCTTACGTAACAGTCCCGTTTATAATATCAAATACTTATTGATTTTCTGTAAAAATATCCTCTAAAATTTCCTTAGGAGTCATATTTCTATAGCCCTCTTCGTCACTTAATGCAGTCCATCTGAACTGATCGTAATGAGTCAGATACGAAGCATTCCTTGAGCTGTCGGGAAATTTGGCATACCAGTCAGGATAATATTTTTTCATATATTCTGACGCAAGCTGTATTGCCTGAGAATTTTTATTTCCGTCAGGCGTATATGTGCCTGTAAGCTGTACTCCCGGAGGACTTGAATGGAGAAGAACGATACTTCCGTCATCGCATTGTCCCAGACAAATAAACACGTGCTTGCAGTCATCACAGTTGCTTGCCATAATGTCTCCTGCTTTGTGCTCGGTTATTTTGCTTTTATCTGTAATTGTGCCAAGTCCCATATCCTTGAGCATATCGTCCATTTTGTAGGAGTTTGTAACATAACCTCTGCCGTCATTCATAACATTGTATATTGCCCAGCCAACATAGCCTGAGCAGTCCAGACCATCATGAATAAGAGATTTATTTACCTCATAGTCATAATCAGAGTAATTATAGTCAGCGTTCTGCTTTGCAGTAAAGTCTAACCAGCTTTGTGACAAGCCAAGAGTAAGGGCTTCTATGCCTGCACCGTCATCTGCTTCATTCCAACCGCCGCCGTATATGTACATGACTTTACCTACAGGCTCAAAGGCAGTCTTGATAAGGTTCTTAATGCTTTTTACCCCTCTTTCGCCTTTTACGACCGTATTAAATGGATCCTTTTCCACAGTCCTTACCTCCCTGAGTTCAGGCTTTAACGCCTTGCATATAAGTATTGCGCTGTCCTCTCTCGTCAGGGTGTTGTCGGGATCAAAATTGCCGTTTGCATCTCCCTGTACTATGCCCCATGAAAAAAGAGCGCTTATATCCTCAGCATATTCACTCTGTGAAATAATATTCCAATCATTTATAATACTTGTATCTGCCTTGTATTCTAAATTCTCACTACTCAGCTTGGTAATGGAGCTGTAGAGAATATGAGCAGATTCGGCTCTTGTTATGGGCTTGTTCCATTCATCGCCTATGTACTGTTTTGAAAGACCGATTTTTAAAGAATTTACAAGCATATCGTTGGCGGCACCGTTCCACACCTTGTCAAAGCCGTTTTCCTCAACTATTTTGCTGTATTCATTTTCATCTGTTGTTGATTTAACGTCCTTGTAAAAAGAGTTATAGCACATGCTTAAAAACTCTGCTCTTGTGACCGTACCCTGAGGTCTGAATGTATTATCGGTATATCCCTGTATACCGCCTTCGTTTACAAGCATTTCAACATACTGTCTTGAATAGTCCTGTATATTGCTGTCGTCTTTAAAAGATGTTCCCGCAAAAACAGAAGTACAGAAAGCTCCTATTAAAACAGGAAGTATGATCTTCTTATTCTTATTCATATTCATATTATCCCTCCTAAAAAAGGGACAGTTGCCTGTCCCTTTGATTTTTAGTTTAATCTTGCCTCTAATTCAGCCTTTTGCTCCTCATAGCCGGGCTTGCCTAAGAGTGCAAACATATTTTTCTTATAGGCTTCAACGCCGGGCTGGTCAAATGGATTAACGCCTAAGATATAACCGCTTATAGCAAGTGCCTTCTCAAAGAAGTAAACTATCTGACCAAAGTGGTAAGCATCGGTCTTTTCTATTTCAATGACCATAGTAGGAACACCGCCGTCAACATGGGCTAAGAATGTTCCGCCATATGCCTTTGAATTTACATACTGTATACTCTTGCCTGCAACAAAGTTAAGACCGTCAACATTTTCAGGATCCTCCTGAATAATAAGGTCCTTTTTAGCCTTCTCTACCCAGAGTACGGTTTCAAAAAGGTTTCTGCTTCCGTCCTGTATGAACTGACCGATTGAGTGCAAGTCAGTAGAGAAATTAGCACTTACAGGGAATATGCCCTTCTGATCCTTGCCCTCTGACTCGGCAAAGAGCTGCTTATACCACTCGCCGAACATAGTAAGTGAAGGTTCGTAGTTTGCAAGTATCTCTATGCACTTACCTTTCTTAAGGAGTATGTTTCTCAAGGCCGCATATTTAAGGCAGTCATTGTTCATGAGATCATCGTTCTTATATTTGTTGGCTGCGTCCTGTGCGCCCTTCATAACTGCGTCAATATCAATGCCGGCAGCTGCCATAAGCACAAGACCTACAGGAGTGAGAACGGAAAATCTGCCGCCAATATCATCTGTAATAACGAAGGTCTCATAGCCCTCCTTGTCACAGAGTGACTTAAGAGCGCCTCTTGCCTTGTCTGTAGTTGCAAATATTCTGTCCTTAGCGCCTTCCTTACCATATTTATCCTCTATCATCTTTTTGAATATTCTGAAGGCAATGGCAGGTTCAGTAGTAGTGCCTGACTTGGATATAACATTTATAGAGAAATCTCTGTCGCCTATCATTTCAACTATGTCGTTGAGATAATCAGAGCTTATGCTGTTGCCTACAAAATAAATATCGGGGAGACCGGGATGCTTCTTATTATTGTAGTTATTGCCGTTTATAAAATCAAGAGCAGCACGGCCGCCAAGATATGAACCGCCTATACCTATAACAACAAGCACTTCCGAATTAGCCTGTATCTTCTTGGCAGCAGCCTTTATTCTCTCAAATTCTTCCTTGTCATAGTTAAAGGGAAGATCGACCCAGCCTATAAAGTCGTTGCCTGCGCCCTTTCCTGAGTAAAGCAGATCACTTGCCATTTTAACAGCAGGCTCTATTTTAGCCAATTCGTCCTCTCTTACAAAATTTTTAACTCCGTTTAATTTTAAAGTAATGCCCATTGTAATTACCTCCTTGTATTTTATGTTTTAAAGTTCGTCTAATGTCTTGAAGCTGTAGCCCTGTGCTCTCAGGCTGTCTATTATTCTGCCAAGTGCTTCTGTATTGGAGCTTGAAACAGCATGGAGAAGCATTATTTCACCATTGTGGTATCTTTGCATTACGGTATTGTAGGCAACCTCTGCGCCCGGCTGCTGATCTGTAAGCCAGTCCTTATGAGCAAAACTCCAGAATATTGACTTATACCCCATATTGTGTACGACTGCCAATGTTCTTTCGCTGTATTCGCACATAGGCGGTCTGAAAAATTTAGGCATATCCATACTCGTTACAGCCTTATAGGCTTCGGCAGTAGAGTTAAGCTCATACTGAAGCTGACTTTCCGTAAGAGAAGGAGAGCTAAGGTGCTTAGCCGAATGATTGCCCACTATATGACCTTCTGCCGTCATTCGCTTTATAAGCTCGGGATTGCTTTCAATATAGGGCTTGGTCACAAAAAATGCCGCCTTAACGTCCTTTGCCTTCAATATATCCAATATTTTAGGCGTATAGCCGTTTTCATAGCCTTCGTCAAAGGTGAGATATATGACCTTTTCAGCAGTATTTCCCGTATAATAAGCGCTGTATTTATTGAGCTTTACGCTTTCATTTCCTCTTGGGACCCCATGCTTATCGTTAGGCACATAATACCATGACTGCTTTTGATTGGAAAGAGCCGAAGTATCAAATATCTGAATAGTTGTAGTCTCAGTAGTGGTTTCGGTGGTAGTGGTAGTGGTCGTAGTTTTAAGATCAATATGTGTAAGCTCATTTACAATAAAATCATGTCTTATAAGAGGACCCTCTGCAAAGGTTTCCGCCCTTATTCCTGCCGCAGTTATACTGCATATTATCAAAGATAAAGACAGCGCCTTAAGCATTTTCATAGCATCACCTTATAATTCCTTTATTGAAACAACATCTACGTCCATGTCACTTTCAATATCGTCGATTTCACATTCTACAGTTATCATTACATTGATACCGTTAAGCAGACCGTCCTTATACTCTGTCTTGGTATCGTCATCTGTTGAAAGAGTAATAGTGCTGCCCTGTTCTGTTTCAATAGTAATGGTGTTCATTGAAGCGTCTGTCACAACACCTGTAAGATTATAAAGATTAGGCTGACCTGCGCTGACAGCTTCATTTTTAATTACCTCTGCAACATTAGCTTCCTGAATATCCTCCTGAATATCCTCTGCTGCATCGGCAACCTCTTCCTTGACCTCATTTTCAACAGCATTAGCCGCACTTCCGCAGGCTGCCGTAAAGCAAAGAGTCATTACCGCAAGGGATAAAACAATAATTTTTTTCATTAATATGACCTCCTTTGTTATAATTTTGATCCTATGGGTATTATAGCACAAATTTTTTACAATTACCACACCTTTTTTGTAAATTATGTAAAAAAAGAGAGCGCATTACACACTCTCTGTTTCAATTACACTTTCTGCGCATTTTATTCCGTCAACTGCTGCCGACATTATTCCTCCCGCATATCCGCAGCCTTCTCCGCAGGGAACAAGTCCCTTTACATTAAGAGAATTAAAATTTTTGCCTCTCAGTATTCTTACAGGTGATGATGAACGGCTTTCGACAGCGGTCATAACTGCGTCCTCGCAGGCAAAGCCGTTTATTTTTTTATCCATTTCATTCAAAGCAAGCTGTATGGATTCATACATATATTCGGGAAATATCCTTCTGAAATCGGAAGGAGTGACTCCGGGCCTGTATGTAGGCTCTATGCTTCCCAAAGCTTCGGTAGCCCTTCCCCTTAATATATCTCCTGCGGTCTGCACAGGGGCATAATAATTTCTCCCGCCTTCTATATAGGCCTTATGCTCCAGACTTCTCTGTAACGCTACTCCTGCAAGAATATCATCCGAGCCGAGATCCTGAGTATTTATACCTATAAGAAGGGCTGAATTGGCGTTTTTACCGTTTCTTAAATAATAACTCATTCCGTTTGTGACTACGCCTTCATTTTCCGATGCAGCCGCCGTAACATATCCTCCGGGACACATACAGAAGGTATATGCGCTTCTGCCGTTTGGCAGATGAACGGCAAGCTTATAATCGGCAGCAGGCAGATATTTCGCAAATTTACCATACTGCGCAATATTTATTGCCTGTTGGCTATGCTCTATCCTTACGCCCATTGCAAAGGGCTTCTGCTCCATAGCAACGCCTTTTTTACATAGCATATCAAATGTATCTCTGGCAGAATGACCTATGGCAAGTATGAGAGAATCCGTTTCTATTTCTTCGTCATCTGTATATACTCTTTTCAGTCTTCCGTTTTTTATATCTATATCGGTTATCTTTTTGCCAAAGCATATTTTACCGCCCATTGATATTATATCGTTTCGTATATTTCTGGCTATATCCGTAAGCTTATCTGTCCCGATATGCGGCTTTGACATATAGAGCACCTCTCTTGGGGCGCCATATTTTACAAGCTCCTCAAGCACAAATGAACACCGTATATCCTTAATGCCTGTGGTAAGCTTACCATCGGAAAATGCGCCTGCGCCGCCTTCTCCGAACTGCACATTGGATTCGGTATCGAGAACACCTGTTTTATGAAAAAGATCTATTGCCCTTTGTCTTTCCTCAACGGCATAGCCCCTTTCCAATATAAGCGGTTCAAGTCCCGCTCTGGCAAGCATAAGCCCTGCAAACATACCCGCAGGTCCAAAGCCTGCTATTATGACCTTTTTTCTTTCATTTGCTTTGGGAAAGGTATAGAGCTTTTTTTCATACAGAGTTACGTTTTTTATACGTAAATATTTTCTTTCATTTTCAACAACCACAAAAAGAGCAATATTATAGTGAACATTGCTCTTATCTCTTGCGTCTATGGACTGTTTTGCTATTTCGGCGGAAATTATTTTGTTTTCATTTACCCTCAGTATACCGGCTGCTTTTTTTACAAGCACAGAAAGCTCAGGCTTTATGTTTGCCGGTATCTTAATATTTGAAATTTTAAGCATGTATATGCACCCTTTACATCATACTTTCCGCAGCGGACATACCGGCAAGGCGTCCGCTTGACCACGCCCATTGAAGATTGTAGCCGCCGCAGTCTCCATAAATATCAAGCACCTCGCCGCAGGCATACAGCCCCTTTACTATTTTGGAGCCCATAGTCTTATCGTCAAAATCGGCTGTCAGAACGCCGCCGGCAGTTACCTGAGCATTTCCAAAGCCCTTTGTACCCTTTATTTCAAGGCGATAGTCCTTTATGAGAGATACGATAGACCAAAGCAGCTGCTTATCAAGTCCTCCCACGCTAAAAGAAAGCTTTTCTATACCGACTCTTCTGGCTATAAGATTTCCTATCCTCTTGTTAAGAAGTCCCGTAAAAAAATTCTCCATAGTCAGATGAGAAAGACTGTCTCTTCTGTATTCCAATATATCATATATCTCCTTTGGCGAATATTCCGACATAAAATCTATTGAAGCAGTTATATTATTTTTGAAGGGCAGCTTTGCCGAAAGCTGAAACACAGGAGGACCTGATATTCCATAATCCGTAAACAATATCTCTCCTTTATCTTCTGCTATAAATCTGTCATTTTGAATAAGCCGCAGCATACCGTTTATCTTTATTCCCTGAAGGCTCCTGACCTCTTTGGGATCGGTTTTCATCTGAACAAGAGCAGGCGCAAGCTCAGATACTCTGTGTCCAAGCGCTCTCATAATTTCAAAGCATGAGCCGTCTGAACCAAGAGCAGGTGAAGCACAGCCTCCTCCCGCTATTATGAGCCTGTCTGCATACAGCGTTCTTCCGTCGGCAGCCTGTATTTTGAAAGACTTTTTGCCTATACTTACACTTTTGGCATAAAAGCCTGTTACTATATCAACGCCTAGTCTTGAAACCTCATTTCTCAGGCAATCCAACACGGCAGAGGCTTGACCCGAAAAGGGATATAGCTTGCCCTTTTCCTCCTCCTTTGGAAAAACTCCAAGCTGATTAAAAAAGTTTACCGTATCGTTTACGGTAAACCTTTTTAAACACCATGCTGTAAAATTGCTGTCATTACCATAATAGTTGTCAGTTGATGTATTTGTATTGGAAAAATTGCATCGACCGTTACCTGTAGCAAGTATTTTTTTACCCGGACGGTCCAGTCTTTCAGCTATTATAACATCTATATTTCCATTGGTACGAGCCGCCTCAACGGCAGCCGCCATGCCGGACGCTCCTCCGCCTATTATAACAAGCTTCATTTTACTCACCTATGCCTATTACAACAACAACATCAAAGTCCGAAGCCACAGATGGATCTACAATTACCTCAGCATTGTTAAATTCATCGGCTATATCTTCACCCATACCTTCGGATCTTACATATATTCTGGTATTGTCTGTTTTTTCATTCTGATATGTGCCTATGGACACTACGTTATAGCCATGATTTACAAGACTACTCTGTACCTGAGATGCCTTTCCGTTGGTATATCCTCCGTTAAGCACCTGTATTGAGAGGGTTTTATCATCTACATTTGCTGTGCCTTGTCCACCTGCCGCAGCCTGAGATATAGCTTCGGCTTCTCTTTCAGCCTTTATTTGTACAGAAGGCTTCTGGAATATATCATAGCAAAAGCTTTCCACCTCAGCGTCATCAAGTATATAACCTCCTGCTATATCGTAAAGGCTGCCGATATAGCCGGGTATTGTTGCGGTATATATATTATCCGGGTCAAAATCCTTTAACACAGACATATACTTTATAGCATCGGAAACTCTTACATCGGTATCTATATATCTGAATACAGCCGTTACATATTTAGACGCATTTGAAAATATTGTATCAGTATCTGTAAGCTTTTTAATAAGGACCTTACAGAAATCCTGCTGAGTCTTTACTCTGTCTATATCCTGATTGTCATAGCCGTATCTGAATCTTACAAGATGAACCGCCTGTTCTCCGTTAAGAGTCTGTAATCCCGGCTGGAGGTCTATGAGAAGATCCTGTCCCGGATCTGAATAATACATTCTCATAGGCACATCGTATTCTATTCCGCCTACGGAATCCACAAGATATTCAAGAGCCTCAAATTTCACCTTGACATAATAGTCAACGGGAACGCCTATTATTTTTTCTATTTCCTTTATAAGCAGAGGAACACCGTATTTTTCCGCACCAAAGTGGTGGACAGCGTTTATCTTCATGGCATGCTGTCCCGGCTCGGGAAATTCCTCCTGCATCATATCGAATGTTTCATCATCTACCCTTATTATCGTATCTCTCGGTATGGAAATGATATTAAGTTCTCCAAGCGTATCATTATAACAGCATACCATAATGGTATCCGTTCTTGTACCGTCATCGTCAACTCCCATTACAACAAAGGTAGTCCTCTCCTTAAGTTTAGGCTTTACAATACTGGCAACAGGGTTGTCAGGCACACCGTCGTTATTAAAATCAAGCAAGCTGCCGTTCAGATAATACTGAAGGCCAAAATATGACAATGCACCTATGCAGTATACGCCCAATATGATAATAAGTACTGTGAAAAATCTTGCCTTTAGGCTTTTTTTCTTTTTTCTTTTGCGCTTAGGTGATGGCTTTGGTTTTCCCGATCTATCGGAAGATTGCCGTCTGCCTGAACCTGAATACAGATCATCATATAAATCATATCTGTTCTTACTCATTATACTACCTCCACAGCCCACTACTTATTTGGCTTAAAAGAACTTTTCAGAGAAACGATACGGTTAAATACCATATTTTCATCTGTAAAATGCTTACTGTCCGCAATAAAATAGCCATTTCTCATAAACTGGAACCTGTCCATTTTATCGGTACCCTTTATTGACGGCTCCGCATAGGCTTTTACCGTCTTAAGCGAATCGGGATTAAGAGAAAATCCGTTATCAGAGTTTTCGTCGGGTACCACAAGATTTTCATAAAGGTTAACGCTTATCTCGACAGCGCTTTCACAGTTTACCCAATGAATAGTTCCCTTCACCTTGCGAGCCGTAAAGTTAAGACCGCTCTTGGTAGCCGGATCATAGGTACAATGAATTTCAGTAATTTTTCCGCTGCTGTCTTTAACAACATCTGTACATGTAACAAAATATGCGCCCTTCAGTCTTACCTCCTTGCCGAGAGCCAGTCTGAAAAACTTCTTTGGAGGATCCTCCATAAAATCCTCTCTTTCTATATACAATTCTCTTGAAAACGGCACCATTCTCTTACCCATATCTTCATTTTTAGGGTGGTTTTCCACTTCAAGAAGCTCTGTCTTGCCTTCCGGGTAGTTATCTATAATAAGCTTAACGGGATCAAGCACAGCCATGATAACGGGACATCTGGGCTGTAAGTCCTCTCTTACGCAATATTCCAGTTGAGCAAGGTCTACAATAGAATTTGCCTTTGCCACACCTACCATAGCGCAAAAATTTCTTATAGATTCGGGGGTATATCCTCTTCTTCTTATGCCTGAAAGCGTTATAAGTCTTGGATCATCCCAGCCGTCGACCTGATTTGTTTCAACAAGATTTCTAAGGTATCGCTTACCCATAATAGTATTTTCCAGATTGAGCTTTGCAAATTCTATCTGTCTTGGCTTAACGGGAAAATCAATATTATTGACCACCCAGTCATAAAGAGGTCTGTGATCTTCAAATTCCATAGTACATATAGAATGGGTAACTCCTTCTATGGCGTCCTCAACAGGATGAGCATAGTCATACATAGGATATATGCACCATTTATCGCCTGTTGCATGATGTGTTGCATGAGCAATTCTGTATATAACAGGATCTCTCATATTTATATTTGGTGATGCCATATCTATTTTTGCCCTCAGAGTCTTTTCTCCATCGGCAAATTCGCCATTTTTCATTCTTTCAAACAAATCCAGATTTTCTTCAATGCTCCTGTTTCTGCAAGGGCTTTCCGTACCGGGTTCGGTAAGAGTACCTCTTGAAAGCTTTACCTCCTCAGCACTCATATCGCACACAAAGGCAAGTCCCTTCTTGATCAGCTCAACAGCATATTCATACATCTTGTCAAAATAGCTTGAAGCAAAATACAGCCTGTCTCCCCAGTCAAAGCCAAGCCATTTAATATCCTCCTGTATTGAGTTGACAAACTCCACATCTTCTTTAGCAGGATTGGTATCGTCAAATCTCAGATTGCATATACCGCCGTACTGCTTAGCCAAGCCAAAATTAAGGCAAACGCTTTTGGCATGACCTATGTGAAGATAGCCGTTAGGCTCGGGAGGGAAACGGGTAACTACCTTTGAGGTGTCCTCCAGATCCTCTTCTATAAATGTATTTATAAAATTACTGCCGTATACGGCTTCTTTATCATTAATATCCATTGCTGACCTCCTAAAGTCCTTTTGAAGCAAAATCTCTGTGATAATAGCATTTACCGCAGTAGGGACACGTTCCTATGCGCAGTATACTGTCGTCTTTATCTGATGAAAAGACATAATCCATATAGACCTTTATCTCTTCCTTTTTATCGGGACAGCTGTGAGTTTCAAAATAGTAATTTTTGCTCTCTGTAAAATCACCGCACATTGACAGTTTCCTTATCTCCGCCAGTAGATCCATTTTATCACCTCTCTGCTGTAATTATTTTATTATAATATAATCTTGCAAAATATTCAAGGTTTACGATAATTATTAATAAAATTGTAAAATTTGGCTGAAAGTCTCTTAAATAGTGACTTTTTATATTGGTCAACGCATTTTTTGCCATAATTTGTCAACATTTTTATTATTTTTAATAATAATTTGCAGACCGATTGTCTGATACATGTACAGGTACGGCAGATTTGTATTCTATGGCTGTATTTATATTTGCAAATATTTTCAAAGGCAAGGACAATATAGTAAAAATTACTGTCCCGGCCATTTCCCGGAACAAAAAAAGACACCTCATGAGCTGAAGTGTTGAGCATATATATAAAAACTAAATATTTCTTGACATTATATCTTCGTAAAGGTATGTACAAACAGCTTAATATCTCTTTATAATAAAATGAAAACAGGCTGTTATCCAATATTTTTATCAGATAACAGCCCATTACTTTGATTCGTCAATCATTTCAATCACTTTCTTTTTTAATCTTATTATTAAATTTCATCTTATTACTCATTTTATTAAATTTCTTTTAATTGCATCTCATTTAATTCACATTGTATAATTTAAGTTATAGTTGGTATTCTTCTATAATTTATTTATTATACTGATTTCTATATTCAATTGTAATTATAATCAATAACTCATTTTTTAGGCTATCAATTATTTGTTTTTTAATTAAATGAAATATTTCGCTTATTAGTTTATTATTTCTTAAATTTTAAATGCTTTTTAATGAAATTTAACTGATTAATTTTTGTTGTTTTACGACATTTCCATCTATATTAATTTTTCCTTGTCTGTATAACACTTTTTGCTGTATTGGGTTTATGCTATTTCTACACTTTCATAATCAAGTTCAATCCGGCATTTTTGTTTTGTCAAGATCAAGCTGTCATTATCTCTTATTCAAGCGTTTTATTTTTTAATTTTGTTAATTTATCTTCATAGTGTTTTGGTTTCAATACTTTTGTAAAAGGTGTCAGCAAATATGTTATACGACTAATATGCAGTGTTTGGTGGTCTCACTCCTTTCATTTACTTCTTTGATATAACTCGTTTGTTATCTTGTATATATATAATAACCTATAACTTTATATTTGTCAATACCTTTTTTTAAAATTTTTTAAAAATTTTATTTTCAATTTTATCCGGTTTAAAAAATAAATTGGATAATTCATTATCCGAATTATCCAATTCCCTGTTCATATCAGAATAAATTTATCTGTCTTGGAAAATTATTCTTTTCCTTATCCTCTTCGTTTATAAAATGACCTGTTGCAGGAGCCTTCGTGCATCTGTAATATTCTATATCCTCAGATATAAATTCATCTTTAAGCATAAGCCTTGTCATTTTACTGTTTTTCTTAAGAGTATATATCTGGACACCGCCTGAACTCTTTGTCTGCTTAAGGGGAACAAAAGAGGAATTTATAAGCATTGCCTTATCTGTATCCCTTACCAATACAATATCCCCTTCTTCTTCCAAATATAAGGCTCCTATAAGAGGAAATTTTCCCGAATATGCATTTATGAGCTTTTTCCTGTTTACCTTTGTGGCATAGGCGCTCATTTCTATCTTGGCAACCTTGCCGTTTTCAAAGGCAAAGAGCATATAGCCTTTATAATCATTGGCATTTGCCATATATACTATTTTTTCATCTGATTCCATTCCCAGAAGGTTGTTGAGATATTCACCCATACTGCTTGTCTTGCATTCAGGCAGATCATATGCCTTTACCTTATATACATTCTGCCTGTCGGAAAACATAAGAAGCTCGTTTTTATTATTACTCTCAAGCGCCTGTATTATTTCATCATTTTCCTTAAGCTTATGCTCGGCAGATACTCTCATAGACGCCTGTAATGACACCTGAGTTATTTTCTTGAAATAATTTTCTTTTGTAAGGAAAAGCGTGATAGGATATTCCTCTATAAAATCATCTTCACTTACAGTCACTATTTCCTCAGGATATATTATATCCGTTTTTCTGGGCTTGCCGTATTTCTTTGAGATCTGTTTAAGCTCTTCTATTATAATATCGTTTATAAGAGCCTCACAGCTGAGAATATCCTGTAATTCGGACATTTCCTTTTCAAGATCCTTTATGGCATTTGTCTGCTTCAAAAGATATTCCTTGTTCAGATTTCTCAGCTTTATCTCAGCCACATATTCTGCCTGAAGCTCGTCTATATTAAAGCCCTTCATAAGATTTGGAATGACCATAGAGTCGTCCTCTGTCTCTCTTATAATCTTAATTGCCTTGTCTATATCCAGTATTATTTCCTGCAAGCCTATAAGGAGATGATGTCTGTCCCATTTCTTGTCAAAATCATATTCAGTCTGGCGCTTTATGCACTCTGTCCTGAAGGCAAGCCATTCGTCAAGGATACCGTCAATGCCAAGAGTCTTTGGTCTGCCGTTTACAAGTATGTTGAAATTACAGCTAAAGCTGTCCTCAAGAGGCGTCATGGAGTAAAGCTTTGACATAAGCTTGTCGGGATCTGCCGTTCTCTTTATATCAATAGCTATTTTAAGTCCCTTAAGATCGGTTTCGTTTCTTATTTCCTTTATCTTGTTCTGTTTTACAAGAGAAATAATTTTTTCAATAATGCTTTCTATATTTGTCGAATATGGGATCTCATATATTTCTATAAGACTGTTTTTCTTGTCAAAGCGATACCTTCCTCTTACCTTAAGACTTCCCCTTCCCGTCTTATATATTTTATCGATCTCCTCTTCGTTGTATATAAGCTCTCCGCCTGTTGTAAAGTCGGGAGCCTTAAGATATTTCTTAATATCCGTTTTCTTGTTTTTGATATAGTGTATGGTCGTATCGCACACTTCTTTTAAATTAAAGCTGCATATAGAGCTTGCCATACTTACGGCAATACCCTGATTGGGCGTTACAAGAATATTGGGAAATGTTGTGGGAAAAAGCACAGGCTCCTTCATTTTGCCGTCATAGTTGTCTATAAAGTCAACTGTGTTCTTGTCTATACCCTTGAAAAGCTCATTGCAGAAGGTATCAAGCTTTACTTCGGTATATCTAGAAGCAGCATACGCCATATCTCTTGAATAAGCCTTGCCGAAATTTCCCTTGCTGTCAATAAATGGGTGTATAAGAGCGTCGTTTCCTCTTGTAAGTCTTACCATTGTTTCATATATGGTAGCGTCACCATGAGGATTCAGTTTCATCGTCTGACCTACAACGTTTGTAGACTTAGTCCTGCTGCCGTTCAGAAGTCCCATTTTATACATGGTATAGAGGAGCTTCCTGTGAGCAGGCTTAAAGCCGTCTATCTCGGGAATCGCTCTTGAAACGATAACGCTCATGGCATAGGGCATATAGTTAAGCTCAAGTGTTTCTGTAATATTCTGCTCTATGAAATTGTTTACAACCGTATTATTATCCTTCTTTTTAGCCATAATATTACCTCTTAGCTTATTTCTGTAAGATCAATGTACATATGTCCGAATTCCTCTATATGCTCTTTTCTGCCCTTAAGGTTATCGCCTAAAAGCATATCGAATATATCGGCAGTCTTTTTTGCCTCCTCAGGAAGCACAAGTATAAGCCTTCTTGTTTCGGGATTCATAGTAGTCTGCCACATCATTTCAGGTTCGTTTTCGCCAAGACCCTTTGACCTCTGCACCTCATATTTGCCGTTAATTTTGCTTATAATATCTGCCTTTTCCTTTTCCGTATAGGCAAAATATGTTTTCTTGGCAGAATTAATTTCATAAAGAGGAGATTCGGCAATAAACACCTTTCTCTGTTCTATAAGCGTAGGCACGAGCCTGTACAGCATTGTCAGTATAAGCGTTCTTATCTGAAAACCGTCTACATCGGCATCTGTACATATTACTATTTTAGACCATCTCAGCTGGTTTATGTCAAAGCTGTTCAGATCTGAGCTATGCTTTGTCTTTATCTCCACTCCGCAGCCCAGTACCTTGAGAAGATCTGTAATTATCTCGCTTTTGAATATCTTGTCATAATTGGCTTTAAGACAGTTGAGTATCTTTCCTCTTACAGGCATAACGCCCTGAAATTCCGCATCTCTGCCAAGCACTACGGAGCCTAAGGCAGAATCGCCCTCTACGATGTAAAGCTCTCTTCTGGACACGTCCTTTGTACGGCAGTTTACAAATTTTTCAACTCTGTTATTCATATCAAGAGAGCCTGTCAGCTTTTTCTTAATATTGACCCTTGTCTTTTCGGCAGTTTCTCGGCTTCTTTTATTTACAAGGACCTGCTTTGCTATTTTATCTGCGTCCGCCTTGTTCTCTATGAAATAGACTTCAAGCTGCTTTTTAAGATAATCTGTAAGAGCTTCTCTTATAAATTTGTTTGTAATGGATTTCTTTGTCTGATTTTCATAGCTTGTAACAGTTGAAAAGCTGTTTATAATAAGCACAAGACTGTCCTCAACATCTGTAAAAACTATTTTCTTTTCCGTCTTATTGTATAGATTATTGTTCTTAAGATAATTGTCTATAGCATATACAAAGGCTGTGCGTACTGCCTTGTCGGGTGAACCGCCATGCTCAAGGAAGCTTGAATTGTGATAATACTCCAATAAATTCACATCGTTATTGAAGCAGAATGCCAGCTCAAACTTGAATTTATATTCTTCCTTATCCTCTCTGTCACGACCCTTTGTTTCATTTTCGTAATACTGTATTTCGGTAAAAGCCTTTTCTCCCGCTATTTCATTAATATAGTCACGTATGCCTTCGGGATAGCAATAGGTATACTTTTCCTTTGTCCTGTCATCTGTAAGCACAAATGTAAGTCCTGCGTTTACTATACATTGTCTTTTAAGTACATTCTGATAGTATTCAAGAGGAATATCTATATCCGTAAATACCTCTCTGTCCGGCTTCCAATGAATGATAGAGCCTGTTCTTCTGCTGCCTGCCGGCTCCTTTTTAAGTCCGCCTACATTTTCGCCCTTCTCAAAATAAAGCTCATATTTATAGCCGTCCCTTATTATAGTGACCTCCATAAATTCTGAGCTGTACTGAGTTGCGCAAAGTCCAAGACTGTATTCATAGGTATCTCCGCTGTTGTTGTTATATTTTCCTCCTGCATACATTTCGCAGAAAAGAAGCTCCCAGTTATACTTATCCTCATTAGCATTATAATCCACAGGTATACCCCTGCCATGATCTATTACCGTAATATCGTTGTCCTTTCCCAGTATTATCTCTATTTTATTGCCAAAGCCCTCTCTTGCCTCGTCTATAGCATTGGAAAGAATTTCAAATACAGAATGCTCACAGCCTTCTATACCGTCTGAGCCAAATATTACAGCAGGGCGCAGCCTTACTCTGTCGGCACCCTTAAGAGCACTTATGCTTTCATTGGTATACTCTGTCGTCTTGTTGTTATTCATAACGCTTTCTTCCTTTCTTCTTTATTATAGATTACCCCATTTGGACAAAATTTGCAAGCAAAAAATATTTTTGAACAAAAAAAAGGAATGTACACACATATGGAGAATATATAAGTATAGACTGTCGGAGAGCGCTCCGATCAATTACTTATTGCAAATATAAGCAAGGAGGAGATTTATTATGGTACAGATATTAGCCGGAGGTAAAGGCGAAGGAAAGACTAAGAAATTGATTGAGATGGCAAACAATGCGGTTAAGGAAATAAATGGCTGTGTAGTATACATAGATGACGATTCCAGACACATATATGATCTGGATCACGCTATAAGATTTGTTGAGATAGCCGAATTCCCTCTTGTTACCTACAGAGAGCTGATAAGCTTTGTTTATGGTATTATTTCACAGAACAGCGATATTGAAAAGATATATATCGACGGTATTTTCAAAATAGTTTCCAAGATGAATAGTGAGGACTTGATCAAGCTTGTTACCAGATTCAAGGCTATAGGCGAGAAATACGGCATAGATTTTATTGCTTCGGCAAATACTCTTCCAACAGATCTGCCAAAAGAAATTGCTGATGTTATAATGGCTTAAATATATAAATTTTACGGAGCTGTAAAACAGCTCCGTTTTTTTATAGATCGCATATGGTTTTGTTGTCCGTACCGTCTGTTTTTATGCTGCATATCCGTACTGTCTTATCATTGTTCATAGCGTCGTATAACCCCATTTTATAATAGATCACACCATCATATATATCCAATATGGAAATATCGCTGAGAACATCATTATCATAATAGCGGTCAAAATCCGTAATTTTCTGTGTGCCGCCGTTTGCAAATACTCGCACTATATTGGCAGAACCGTAAAATGCGGTAGTATACATACAATTACCGTAAGGGAACAGCTTTTCTGCGCTGTTGAGGTTAAGAGCTCCTATGCTGACCTCCTCAGACCTGTCCATATTACATTTACTTATATAATAACTTGCCATAGGATGTGACCAGCCCACTATTTTGGTGACTTTATAGTAAATGTATCTGCCGTCCGTAACGCCTGCGTCGTTACAAGAATAGCTTGGGCTTTCATCGTCAATATCGGTAAGCTCACCTGTTTCAAAATCATATTTATATGAATATGACACAGGCTCGGAGGGAGTTTCGTTTTCCTTTGGCATCAAATTAATGTAAACCTTGCTTCCGTCTGCCCTATTTACCGATACGATACTGAATTCATCGGGGATATTAAACTCAGAGAGCGTATTCCCTTCCATATCCGCTATTGTTACCTTATCCAAGCTGCAATAGAATATATTGTTATCACTCATGGCCACACTATATGCGCCAATACCTTCAAGCAATATTTTACTGTCGGCACCGTCCTTGTTCATACGGGATAAATACATTGTATTCGTATCGCTCCATATGTAATATATGTGCTCATCGGTTATTTTTTTGATTTCAATATAAGGCTCTTCAGCAAGTATTTCGGGTTCGGAACCGTTTTTATTGAGTCTTGCGATATATTGGCTATCATTATCATCATAGTCAAAATATATATATCCGTCATCTTCTGAATTATTCAATACAAACTCAAAGCTTCTCGTATTACAGTTATAAAGCCGCCACATAGTGGCGATAGCCTGTTCTCTTGTGTAATTCATCCAGGGAGAAAACTTATTCGGCTCCGTGCCTGTCATGACATATGTATCACCGCTTTCAATGCCTGTGACGGAATATACAGCATCTTTAGCCCAGTCGGCAAAATAGCCTTCATCGGTATATTTTTCCTGTCTCGGACTGTCCTTATACACATTCAGCACATCAGCCAAATTATTAAGCATAACGGCGGCTTCCTGACGTGTTATGTTGTTATATGGTGCAAATTCATTGTCGTTTATGCCCGATACTATCTTGAGATAATAGGCTGTCGTTATACTTTCGTCATCTATATCCTCAAAGGGCGTTTCAAAGCTTATATTTGTCTTATTGTCTGTCTTTACAATATATGTCTGTACGGCAAGACGGCAAAACTCCTGCCTTGTTATATTTTTTGTATAATCCGACTGCAAGCTCTCGGGCACTATTCCTGCTTCCACAGCAGAGCTTATACTGTCCTCAGCCCATTTGCTGCATGTATCATCGGCATATATATATGTACCTAAAAGCAATGCGGATATAAAAATCAAAAATATTTTTTTCATCACTTATCTCACCTTCAGAACAGTTTCCTTTCCGTCTTTTTCTACCTTAAATGTATTACTGCCGTATTCCCATGAAATATCATCAGGATATATCTTTTCAAAGACCACATTGCCATCTTCGTCGATCAGATCGCACAGAACATCGGATCCTGTTGGATTTTCATAATAGCCTACCATATATTTGCCTATTACCATATGGGCATAATAGCTCGGTGTAAAATATCTGTTAAGCTCCAGCTTAAGCTCTCCATCGGGGCTGAGTATGACGCCCTTTCCTGTTTCTCTGTCTATAGCCGCAAAGCAGCCGTTTGGCAAAGGCGTTATGCGGTAATAGTTTTCCCCTACCTTTTTCTCGCTGTAAAGGCGTATTATAAAGTTTTCTTCTTTCGGAGACATTTCAAATGACATATCGCCCACATACTCTTTAACAACGATATTGGAGCCTGAAATATCCGAAACATAATAGCATCCAGGATATTTATCACTTGAATACTCAGCCAGTTCATAGCCCAGAGGGCAATCTATGCTCTTTTTAAGATTCCCCCTTGTGTCATATATATCAAATTTGTTCTTATCCTGCAAAGTGACCGTATCATTATAGGCATATGTTGTTTCATATAAAACAGAACTGTCAAAATATTTAGGCTCTACTATGATATTTCCCTTGCTGTCCATTATGCCAAGCATTTTATCGTCAGTTTTAAATATATACACGTTACAGCCTATGTATCTATGCTTATAAGGCGTATCTATGTCTGTTGTATTTTCTGTATCGGAAACTATATTTTTATTATCAGGTTTATTTTCATTGCTGTCTGTTTTCTGAGGGCTTGGCAGAAGCTTATCACCCATACAGGTATAAGCCATAGAGTTGTTATTTATATCCGTAACAAACAGCACTCCGTTATCTGCATATACGCTCATACAGCGATCGGGTATTTCCCACAGCTTATTGCCCTTGTTGTCATATATATCCGTACTGCCTGCGTTCTCATTTATTACATACAGAAGCCCGTTTCCTATAATTCCATAACCTATATGACCTGCCTCAGCTATTTTTTTGCCCTGTCTTGTATATATATAATAATGACCTTCGGCACCGCTGAAATATGCCCAGCCCACATAGACATCTGCGTCCTCAGAATAACTTATAAAGCCCTTGCTTGTAAATATGAGTTTTCCGCTGCTGTCATAAAGACAATATTCGTCATTTTTTTCATTATATACACTTATATCTCCGCTTTTCATAAGCTCTGTTCCG
>CANQBT010000017.1 GCA_947589405.1 uncultured Clostridia bacterium
GGTGTGGGAACCATCGGAAGGTTCCCACGTTTTTGGTACTTTTTTCGCAAAAAAGTACACATAAATTTGCTTACTTTATAAAGTAATATAAACAAAAATTTATTACCCAAATAAAGCTGTCTATTAAGGTCCGTTTTATTATCAAGATCTTAATGCGACAGCTTTTTGTATCATATATCAAATATCTTCTTTTATTACAACAGGTATATTTATGTTAGCTTCGGCTTTTTCTCTGTAAAGACCGTATCTCTTGCACAAAAGCTCGGCAGCCTTCATGCGAAGAGTCCCGCTCATAGGGCTTTCAACGGCGTCGTATACTGTTTCTCCCTTTTCGTTTTTATTTTTTACAAGCTCTGTTTCCTTTTCTTCTCCTCTCATGACTCTGAAAAGATACCTTATGACTTCATCGCTTTTGGCACCGCAGTCCTCTTCTGTAATATACTGCTGTATATATTCCTTTATTTCCTTTCTGTCAAAAAAGGCTTTGTATGTCGCAGCAAATTTTTCACTATAGCCGGCGTTTATAAGAGCGGAATATCCGTCGCCTGTTTCAATGAAAAGCTCTGCGGCTTTTTTCTGTTTTTTATTTATGTTATCATCTCCTTTGTCGGTCATGCAGTTTATGATACCACATTAAATGCGACAAAGAGTGACAAATGCCTGACTATGCCTGACTTTCTCCGTAATAGTCCAGTATGCCCATATATATAGCCCAAGCCAGCTTGCTCTGGTACTCATCGTCCATAAGCTTGTCGTGTTCGGCGCTGTTGCTGAGGAAACCGCATTCAACTATTACCGAAGGTATTTTTATTTCCTTAAGCACGTAATAGGCGGTATTGGCTTTGGCAACACGTGTGTTGTCCATATCCGCTACCTCTTTCAGCCTTGACTGTATACTTTCGGCAAGGCGTTTACCGTTTTCTGAGCCCTTGTAATAAAAAACCTGTGCCCCCTGTGCTCCCGATTTGGGAAAGGAGTTCTGGTGAATGCTTATGAACATATCGGCGTTTTCGCTGTTGGCTATTTCCGCTCTTCCTTTAAGGTCCTTCCTTTTGTTTTCGGAAAGCGCCATATCCTCTGCTCTTGTTGTCATCACAAGAGCGCCGCCTTGCTCAAGAAAACCCTGAAGCTTACGGGCTATGGCAAGATTTATAGACTTTTCGGTTACTCCGTCAGACGCTACCTTGCCGGGATCGAACCCGCCATGTCCCGGATCTATTACGATACATTTCTTGTCTGCCGGCATAACAGATACGGCAATATTTTCATCATAATAGGTTTTGCCTACGCCAAGAAATATAATGAGAATATACAAAAGCGTAAGCGTTTTATTTCTGGACACCCTTATCTGCCACATAATATCACTTGCCTTAATGGATATATGTTAATATATGCCTGAGGGGTCCCCGGTATTACTTTGGACAAAGGGGATATAGGCTATTGTTCGTTCCTTTCCCTTATCTTCTGCCATACGTTTGACGAAGCGCAGTCCTCCTTACGCTCTTTGCCTCTGCCATAGCCGTATCGGCATATTTCGCCATAGGAGCAGAAGTCGCAAGCTCTTGATGAAAGTAATGGGCTTATCCTTACGTTTCCTAAGGTCAAATCGCTTCCCATATCCTTTACCGCATTGTTTACAAAGCTGCGGAGCTGCTCAAATTCGCTGTCGGTCACAGCGGAGGCTTTCATTATACCTGATATGCCGACTTTTCTTCCTCTTTCGTTTATTCTGTTTTCCTTATCCATAGCCATGAACACATCATTGTCCTTGAGCACAAGTCCCTTCATGCTGTAGCTGCTCAGCAGCAGGCTTGCAGCCTTTTCCTGACTGTCATAGGGAAGAGAGTCTATTACAGGGTCGTTTACATGAAAATAGAACATACCTGCGGGAACATATTCTTTTTTGTCTGTTTTAGGCATACTTCTTACAAAGGCGTCTATATATACAGGCAGCTGAAGCTGTATGCCATAGTAGAGATCCGTAAGGCTTATGTCCTTGTCGGAGCTTTTGTAATCTATTATCCTGGAATATACTTTTCCGTCCTTTTCCATAATATCCACACGGTCTATTTTTCCTGTCAATACCATTTTCCTGCCATTTTTAAGCTCTATTACGATAGGCGGCAGCTTTTCATGAGGACCGAAGCCTATTTCATAGCCAAGAGGTTCAAAAAGCCCTTCTTTTATCTGCTCGGAAAGAGCCCACACGCTTCTGTTAAGTATTCGCTTCACTCTTTTTACAAGCTGTTTGTATCTTGATGTAGAGCTTAGAATATCGGTATCCATAGAAGCGGTTATATTGTCTACACAGCCGTTTATAATCGCTTCCGTTTCACTTTGGTCAAGGCTTCTCCAGTCCTTACCCTTTTCCCTGAGCTGTCTTGAAAAATCCTCAAGGACATAGTGATATATATTTCCCGTATCTCTGGGCTTTATTTCATATACGGCTCTTTCCCTTGCCTTTATTATGTATTTCATAAAGAAGGAATAGGGACATCTTGCGAAGGTTTCAAGTCTTGATATGCTGGAAATAACATTTTCGGAATAAAGGCTGTTTGTGATCGCTTCGTCAAGATATTCCGTTTCTGTCTGACGTGAAAGACTTTCTGTTATATTTCTGAGCCTTTGGGAATATTCCTTATCCTCCATGAAATAATTGTAAATATCTCTGTAAAGAGGAGTGAGCTTGTCTGCTCTTGATATTTCATTTACAAGCATGTCAAATGCCTGCTCCTTTGAGGCAATATCATCGGCAGTAAGCTTTTCTTCGTCAATAGATATTATATCCATATCCTTGAAAATATCCAGTATCTTATATATAACGGGAGAGGGCGAAAGGGCTTCTCCGCCAATACTGCCCGATGGGTATGTAAGGCATAAATAGTCTGTAGGTTTTGCCATACAGCTGAATATTTCAAAGCGTTCGGAATTTATTTCCTGTATGCTGTTCGGAGCAACTTCAAAGGCATTTGCGCTGAGATATTCTCTTTCGGTATCGTTGAATATACCCTTTACTTCCTTATATGAGGGTACAGAGCCTTCGCTTACTCCCATCATAAATAATGCCTTTACCTGAGGAAGTATTGTCCTTCCTATATCGCCTATTATGAGCATATCCTGAACGGCAGGTATAACGCCTATTGTAGCGGTAGAAAGACCTGCCTTCAATATTTTTGAAAACTCCTTAAGCGTTGCCTTTTCATTGCCAAGTATGGCGTCGGCCTTTTCAAACACATCTGAAATTATGTTCCATACGCTTCTGTTTATCATAGCTGCGGACAGGTCGTTTTCCTTTTCGTTTTTTTCTATGATCTCATCATGCTTCTTGTCTGCGCCTATTGATGTTATAAGCTCATTTACTCTTTTAATTATTTCTCTTATGCTGTATTTTTTATTGACGGATATATTGTCGGTAAGAGGAGAAAGAAGCTTTACTGCATTGTTTTTGATATTGTTTATCTCATCATGGTCATATTCGTCGCCAAAGCCATATATCCATTCCTTGTTTTTCCACATATAATTCTTTATGCCGTTTGCCAGCACATAGTTTTCAAGAGTGAATACATCATTTTCATCTATGGGTACATAGCCTGTCTTTAAAAAGCTGAAAAGGGCAGAATTGCTGAAATTGGCTGCCGCCGTATCTACAGCGGAAATAATAAGCTCCGTAAGAGGGTGACTCATAATGCTGCGTCTTTTGTCCAGAAAGTTAGGTATATTGTATTTGTTAAGGCTGTGACACAGAGGTATCTCATAGTCGGGAGAGCCTGAAATAACGGCTATATCCTTATAGCTCCAGCCCTTGTCCCTCACAAGCTTTATAATACTGCGGCACACAAGATCTATTTCGGAATACCTGCTGCTGCCCTTGTATATCTCTATGCTTTTTGTATTGCCCTCATATGTCTTTGGCATATAGCTGAGATAATTTTCACTTAGGTGTATAAGAGCTTCGCTTTTTTGTCTGTGATTTTTATCCATATAAAGGGGCTTTTCTATCCTTATACCCTTATTTTCGGCAAGAGCCGTAAGCCTGTTTACGGTACACTTTGTTTTATAATAGGGGTCAAAGGGATTTATATTGCTGTAGGAGGTCATTTTGCCGTTTATATCAAGAGCTATGTTGACTCTTTCGGCACACTCCAGCAGCTTTTCTATAACGCTGTATTCCTGAGGAGTAAAGCCCATAAATCCGTCTATCCATACTTCATCACGGCACATATCGCTTTCCGCAATATATTCCGCCAACAGATTGAGCATATCATCCTTTGATATATATTCTCTGTCCAGATATTCCATATATGCGCTGTAAATAAGGCATATGTCCTTTAGCTTCATTTTAAGATTGCCGTTTTCCATATGCTCAAGGGAATCGGCTATTGCCTTAGGAGAAACATTATATCTTATAAGCTCTCCTATTGTACTGCACAGATCGTCTATAAAGCCCTGTTTGTCAAGACTTCTGCCAAAGAATTCCAGCTTGTCCGAAAGTGACCATGTTATTTTCCTTGCAAGCATAGCCTTGCTCACATCGTCAAGCATAGCTTTTCCTTTGGTACCGTTTTTACTTATAAGGTGATATGCAAGATGGCGAAAGCTGAACACGCTTGTATTCATTATAACGCCTTTTTCACAAGCAGATACAAGAAGTCTTTCGGATTCCATTGAAAACTGTTCAGGCACTATGTACAAAAGGGTTTTTGACATAGAATCCTTTTGCACTATCTCTTTTATGCATTGAGTTGTCTTGCCGCAGCCTGTTTTTCCCATAATATATCTTAAACTCATAATATCACCTCTTTATAAGTATATCATAAATAAGGCGTGTTGATAATATAATTTTATTAAAAGGCAAATAAACTGTGAAAGGAGATACATATGCAGTCCAGAATTTTTGTAGTAAAGCTTAAGGATATAATAAGGACGGCTGTATTTGCGGCACTTGGTATAGCTGTGATCGCAGCTGCCATAGGCTTTGTATTCAGCAGGGGAGGTGAATACAAGGAGGGCACATACAGCTCTGAAATAATACTGCATGGAAGTCCCGTAGAGGTGGAGGTAAGAGTGAGCAGAAATGCTATCGAAGAGATAACTCTCGGAAATATGGGAGAAACGCAGGCTGTATTTTATCCTGTATTCAATTCCTGTATAGAAGAGCTTTCAGCCGAAATAATAGAAAACCAAAGCACCGATATAGAGTTGAACAAGGATTACGAGGTATCTGAGGGGATACTTCTTCAGGCTGTGGACAGAGCTTTGGAAAAGGCAAGAAAACATTGAAAAATTGAAAGCTGCCGTGTTATGTTCTGTATAAAACATAACACGGCAGTTTTGTTTGATTTGGGGTTTTAATTATATGCGTATGTTCGACCCTTCAGTCAGCCCATGCAAATCCGTTCATAGCTTGTAATTCTTAGTTGGGCTGACAGCTCCCCTTACGAATGGGGAGCCCAGTCAGTCGTTTCCCATAATTTTTTAGTTAGAAATAAATTCTAATTTTTTATCATTATAAAGCATTTGAGGAACCTAATCTTAAGGCGTCCCTTCAGAGAAGGGAAGCTGTCAGTCACGTCAAAAATTCTGAGATAAGATGTTTTTGAACGTGACTGACTGAAGGGTCGATAAAACAACTACATTACGCAGAAATGGCGGAAGGGTCGTTTTGACAGTCGAATCTGCTCTAGTATAAAAACACCCTCCAACATTATTTCTGATTAAGATACTCATTGCAAGCCTTTGCGGCTTCACGACCCTCATGTATAGCCCATACCACAAGGCTTTGACCTCTTCGCATATCTCCTGCGGCAAATACGCCCTTGAGGCTTGTGGCATATTTGCCATACTCAGCCTTTACATTGCTGCGGGCGTCTGTTTCAAGAGAGAGCTGCTTTATAAGAGTATCTTCGGGACCTGTAAAGCCCATAGCCAAAAGCATGAGCTGACATGGCCATATCTTTTCGGTGCCCTCTATAGGCTTTGGTGTCATTCTGCCATTGTTGTTTTCCCATTCTACCTGTACTGTGTGTACCTCTTTTATATTGCCTTTTTCATCGGGCACTACCTTTGTAACGGTAGTAAGGTATTCTCTGGGATCTCTTCCGTATAGTTTTATGGCTTCCTCCTGACCGTAGTCAGTCTTTCTTATACGTGGCCATTGGGGCCAATGATTAGCGGCAGTCCTGCACTCGGGAGCCTCAGGCATTATCTCTATCTGATGAACGGACTTACAGCCATGTCTTATAGCTGTTCCCACACAGTCTGTGCCTGTGTCGCCGCCGCCTATTATTATAACGTCCTTGCCTTCTGCGCTTATATACTGTCTGTCCTCCAGATTTGAATCCAGAAGGCTCTTTGTATTGGCTTTAAGAAAGTCTACTGCAAAGTATATGCCCTTTACATCGTTTCTGCCTTCGCATACAAGATCTCTTGGCTTTGTAGCGCCACAGCAGAGCACAACTGCGTCAAATTCCTTTATTACCGAAGCTGAGGAGTAGTTTTTGCCTATCTCGGTATTTGTAACGAATGTAATTCCTTCCTTTTCAAGAAGATCCACTCTTCTCTGCACTATCTTCTTATCAAGCTTCATATTGGGAATGCCGTACATAAGAAGTCCGCCTATCCTGTCGCTTCTCTCGAATACAGTCACCTTGTGTCCAAGCTGATTGAGAATATCTGCGCAGGCAAGCCCTGAAGGACCTGAGCCTACAACGGCAACTCTCTTTTCGGTTGATTTTCTGGGTATTCTGGGCTGTACCTTGCCTTCGGCAAACATAGTGTCTATAATATGCACCTCTATGTTTTTAACGGTTACGGCAGGTTCATGCATTCCAAGTGTACATGAGCCTTCGCATAGAGCAGGGCAAACCCTTCCCGTAAACTCAGGGAAATTGCTTGTCATTGAAAGGCGCTTATATGCCTCCTCTATTTTGCCGTGATACACAAGGTCGTTCCACTCGGGAATAAGGTTGCCAAGAGGACAGCCGCCTTCTATGGGGCTTCCCGTATGGCAGAAGGGTACGCCGCAGTTCATACACCTTGCGCCCTGAGTTTTAAGCTCTTCTATATCAAAGTGAGTATGGAATTCTCCCCAGTCCTTCATTCTTTCCTCCGGGCTTCTGTCCTGAGGAAGCTTTCTGTCGTATTCTAAAAATCCTGTCGGCTTACCCATTTACAACACTCCCTTCCGGTCTTGGAACGATTGTGGAGCCGCTTACTGTAATAAATGCGTCCAAAAGTGCATCATCATCGCTTAAGCCTGCCGCTTTGGCTCTTTCTATCTCCTCAATCATTTCCTTATATGCCTTAGGAATCACCTTTACAAAGTTCTTGATCTCGTTGTCAAAGTTTTCAAGAAGATATTTTCCTCTTGCTGAGCCTGTGTATTTAACGTGCTTTTCTATCATTTCCTTAAGCTCTGCAATATCCTTGTCGCTTATCATTTCTTCAACCAGTATAAGCTCCTTGTTGCAGCGCTTTTCAAAATCTCCGCCGTCGTTATATACATAGGCTATGCCTCCAGACATACCTGCGCCAAAGTTCCTGCCGGTCTTGCCAAGTACCGCAACACGGCCTCCTGTCATGTATTCGCAGCCATGCTGACCTATGCCCTCTATAACCGCACTTATGCCTGAATTTCTTACGCAGAAGCGCTCGCCTGCCATACCGTTGATATAGGCCTCTCCGCTTACGGCACCGTAAAAGGCTACATTGCCTATTATAACGTTGTCTTCGGGAGTAAATGTGCTTCCCTCAGGTGGTACTACTATTATTTTACCGCCTGAAAGACCCTTGCCTATATAGTCGTTGGCATCGCCTTCAAGCCGCATTGTAACGCCGTGAGTCTGGAAAGCGCCGAAGCTCTGTCCTGCGCTGCCCTTGAATGTAAGGTTCACCGTATCCTCTTTAAGACCGTCAACGCCGTATTTTCTTGTTATCTCGCTTGAAAGTATTGTGCCGCATACTCTGTCTATGTTTGTTATCTCCATAGATGCGTTTATCTTCTTGCCCGTCTGTATAGCAGGTGTACAAAGCCTTACAAGAGCGTTTACGTCAAGGCACTTTTCAAGCTCGTGATCCTGCTTTACATTGAAATATCTTTCGCTGTCGTTTGAGCATATCTTAGGCTGATAGAGTATGCTTGTAAGGTCTACCTCCTTAGCCTTCCAATGGTTCAGCTTCTTGGGAGTAAGCTTTTCAACATGGCCTATCATTTCGTTTATGGTCTTTACGCCTATCTTAGCCATCCACTCTCTCAGATCCTGAGCTATGAAGCGCATGAAGTTCTCAACATACTCAGGCTTTCCTGTGAACTTGGCTCTTAATGCAGGGTTCTGAGTGGCAACGCCTACGGGACAGGTATCCAGATTACATACTCTCATCATTACGCAGCCCATTGTGATAAGAGGACCTGTGGCAAAGCCGAATTCCTCTGCGCCTAAAAGACAGGCAACAGCTACGTCACGACCTGTAAGAAGCTTACCGTCTGTTTCTATTACAACTCTGTTTCTAAGGTTATTCATAAGAAGAGCCTGATGTGTTTCGGCAATTCCAAGCTCCCAAGGGAGTCCTGCATGCCTTACGCTTGTTCTTGGGGCTGCGCCTGTACCTCCGTCATAACCGCTTACAAGTATAACGTCGGCACGTCCCTTTGCAACGCCTACGGCTATGGTGCCTACGCCTGCCTCCGATACAAGCTTTACACTTATTCTTGCATCTCTGTTGGCATTTTTAAGATCGTGTATAAGCTGGGCAAGATCCTCTATTGAATATATATCATGATGAGGCGGAGGTGAAATAAGACCTACGCCGGGAGTTGAATTTCTGGCTTTGGCTATCCATGGATATACCTTCTTGCCGGGCAGATGACCGCCCTCGCCGGGCTTTGCGCCCTGAGCCATTTTTATTTGTATCTCAACTGCATTCTGTAAATAATGTATAGTTACGCCGAAACGGCCTGAAGCCACCTGCTTTATGGCTGAACGCCTCAGATCACCGTTTGCATCAGGTGTGAATCTCTCGGCCTCCTCACCGCCTTCACCGCTGTTGGACTTTCCGCCAAGCCTGTTCATGGCAATGGCCATGCACTCGTGAGCCTCCTTTGAAATGGAACCATAGCTCATGGCGCCTGTCTTAAAGCGCTTTACAATAGATTCAACAGGCTCTACCTCGTCTATATTTATAGGCTTATCTACCTGGCGTATGTCCAGAAGTCCTCTTATTGTACAGAGCTGCTGGCTCGTGTCGTTCTGAAGCTTTGTAAATTCCTTGAAAAGCTTATAATCGCCTTCACGGCATGCCTTTTGCAAAAGATATATGCTCTTGGGATTGAACATATGGTATTCGCCGTTTCTTCTCCACTTGTAGTCGCCGCCGGGCTCCAGAGCCTCTATTTTCTTAAGAGGATCAAATGCCTTTTCATGGCGAAGCTGTGCCTCCTTGTCTATATGATAAAGCTCCAAGCCGCCTATTCTTGTAACGGTGCCTGTAAAGAATTTATTTACAACGGCTTCGCTTATGCCAAGAGCCTCGAATATCTGAGCGCCCTGATAGCTCTGTATAGTAGATATACCCATTTTGGACATTATCTTTACAATACCGTGTGTAACTACGTCTATATATGTCTTTACAGCGTCCTCTGCTGACTTTGTGATATATTCGTTTGCTGCCATATCCTCAAGAGTCCTGTATACAAGATAGGGATTTATGGCATTTACACCATAGCCCAAAAGTACTGCAAAGTGGTGTACCTCTCTTGGTTCGCCTGTTTCAAGTACAATGCTTACCTTCATTCTTGTGCCTGTTCTTATAAGATGGTGATGAAGTCCCGCTCCTGCCAGAAGTGCAGGGATAGGACACTTGTTTTCGTCAACGCCCTTGTCTGAAAGCACTATTATGTTGCACTTGTTGTCTATAGCTATATCCACCGCCTCAAAAAGGTTATCAAGAGCAGTTTCCAGACCGTTCTTTTCCTTTATATTGTAGAGCATAGGTATAGTGACTGCCTTGAAATCTTTTTCGCTTATGGATTTAAGGTCTGACATCTGCTTATTTGTAAGTATGGGAGTATTACTCCTTATTCTCTTGCACACCTTTGCTCTTGGCTCCAGAAGATTCCTCTCACCGCCAAGATATACAAATGTGCTTGTAACTATCTCTTCTCTTATTGCGTCAATAGGCGGATTTGTTACCTGAGCAAAGAGCTGCTTGAAATAGTTGTACAGAAGCTGGGGCTTGTCTGAAAGTACTGCAAGAGGTGAATCCGTACCCATTGCGGCAATAGGATCGGTTTCCGTTTCTATAATGCCCTTTAATGTAGTGTCTATATCCTCCCAGGTATAGCCGAATGCCTTCTGCTCTGTAAGAAGGTCTATGTCGGAATCAAAGTCATTTTCCTTATTTACAAAGAGGTTCTCAAGCTCTATAAGTCTGTTTATCATTATTTCGCCATAGGGGTGTCTGCCTGCCTCTTCCTTTATGAGCTTTACAAGATCTCCCCACTCCATAGGCTTTGCTTTGGCGCTTATAGAGTCTATATTCATAAGGTTTTCCTTTACCCATGTTTCATAGGGGTATTGAGAAGCAACAGCTGATTTTACCTCCTCATCGGATATGATCCTGCCTGCCTTTGTATCTATAAGAAGCATTTTTCCCGGCTCCAGTCTGCCTTTTTTAACGACCTTGCCCTCTTCTATGTTTATAACGCCTACCTCTGATGAAAGCACAAGCATATCGTCGCTTGTAACAACATACCTTGAAGGTCTTAAGCCGTTTCTGTCCAGAGTAGCGCCTACTACCTCTCCGTCTGTAAAGGCTATGGCAGCGGGACCGTCCCAAGGCTCGCCGCAGGTAGAGTTGTATTCATAGAAGGCTCTCTTGGCAGTATCCATAGATGTATCGTTTTCCCAAGGCTCGGGTATTGCCATCATTACAGCCTGAGGCATTGATATGCCTGTAAGCGTAAGCATATGCAGATAGTTGTCAAGCATAGCGGAGTCTGAACCGTCCTCATTTATAACGGGATATATCTTGCTTATATCATCGCCGAATATGTCGGTCTCAAATATTTTCTGACGGGCGTTTGTCCAGTTGACATTACCTCTTATTGTATTTATTTCGCCGTTGTGTATTATATATCTGTTAGGATGAGCTCTTTCCCAGCTGGGGAATGTGTTTGTGGAAAAACGGCTGTGTACAAGGGCTATTGCCGTAGTCATATCCGTATCCATAAGATCCAGATAGAACCTTGATACCTGGTCGGGAGTAAGCATGCCCTTATATACTATTGTCTTTGAAGAAAGAGAAGCAAAATAGAAATAGCTGTCCCTTTCTGCATAATGCTCGTCATTTCTCTCTCTGTAGCGAATTTCCTTTTCCGCTCTTTTAAGTATCACAAAAAGCCTTCTCTCAAAGGCGATACCCGGCTCAACGTCATCGGGCTTTTTTATGAATACCTGCTCTATGCGGGGCATAGCTTCTCTTGCGGTCTTTCCTATGCAGTTGGCATATGTAGGCACCTCTCTTATGCCTAAGTACGCCATGCCCTCTTCTTCTATTATAGATCTCAGCTTACTTATGCTGTGGAGTCTTGTTTCAAGATCGGGAGAGAGGAAAAGCATACCTACTCCGTAATCTCCTGCTTTGGGAAGCTTTATGCCGTCGTTGTTGCAGACCTTCTTCATAAATATATGGGGTATCTGTATAAGTATGCCTGCACCGTCGCCTGTGTCAGGCTCGCTGCCTACGCCGCCTCTGTGAGTAAGATTTTTCAGGATCTCAATGGCGTCATTTATTATCTTGTGTGATTTCCTGCCCTTTATATTTACAAGACAGCCTATACCGCAGTTGTCATGCTCAAAGCGGGGATCATAGAGTCCCTGCTTTTCGGGTAATCCGTTCTGTACCACAATAACCATCCTTTCTTTTATTAATTAGTATAAAAAGGGCTTCCACAGACATAAAAAGTCTGCGGAAGCCTCGTTGCTTGCATATATAATACTATATATTTTCTAATAATGCAAGTATTTTTTGAAAAATAATTTATTAATTTAAGAAAAATTCAAAAATACTTTATTTTATTAATTTTCAATGAACTGCTTATATGTTATACTTTATTTAATAAAGTAATACATAATAAAGGAGGTTTTTTTATGAATCTGTATTCCTTTACCCTCTCTACAGGCAGCGAGGGATTTTATAACATTACGTCTATGGTAAACGACGCCCTTCAGACATCTAAAATTCAGGAGGGCATATGCGTCATATACACTCCCCACACCACCGCCGCCATAACTATAAACGAAAATGCTGATCCTGATGTTGTCAGAGATCTCACCTTCGCTCTTGATAAGACCTGCCCTGACAGACCTGAATTCAGACACGCAGAGGGAAACTCTGCCGCCCACCTCAAGTCCTCTCTTGTAGGCTGTAGCGAAACTGTTATTGTAGATAAGGGCAGGCTTCTTCTTGGCACTTGGCAGGGCATATACTTTTGCGAATTTGACGGTCCCCGTACCCGCAAATTCTACGTAAAGCTCATATAATTTTCCCGGACCTAATTTTCCTGTGACCTGGTCACGGGAAAATGAGTATTTTTAATTTAATGCTAAAAGTATAGGTGGTGATTGTTATGCCAAAGAAAACAAGAGAACAAAGCTCAACCGATACCTATCACGCTATATGGCGTGGTGTCGGCAAGCAAAATATTTTTATAGATGATTATGATCACAGGAAATTTCTCTATGTTTTAGGGGATTGTAATGAAAAGTACAAAGGGGAGATTTATGCCTATTGTCTTATGTCTAATCATGTGCATTTGCTTATAAAGACAGATAACATAAGTATGTTCATGTGCGAATTGGGGAGAAATTATGCACAATGGTTCAATACAAAGTACGAAAGGAACGGTCACCTTTTCCAAGATAGATTTTTAAGCGAGCCTGTGGAAAATGACAGCTATTTCGTAACCGTTGTCAGATATATCCATCAAAATCCTCTTAAAGCCGGTATTGTCACTTCGGTTGGCAGCTATAAATGGTCGAGCTATAACGATTATATAAACAAAAATAAATTTATAAATTACTCTATATTTAACGATATTATAGGTGAAAAAAATTTTGTGGATTTTAACAATACGCTTATAGATGAAAGCTGTCTTGAGATAAAGGAAATAAAGAAAAAAATAACAGATGAAAAGGCTGTGCAGCTTATTATGAAATACTCAAGGACCAATTCCGTATATGATATAAACGAACTGAGCGATAAGGATAAAGCTTCTGTTTTAAAAAAGCTTATGGATAACAATGCTACTGTAGGTCAGCTGGCAAGACTTACAGGCATGGGAAAATACCAAATCAAATTGTTAATAAATTAATAATACCGATTTTCCCGTGACCAGGTCACGGGAAAATTATATTCCTATGATGTATGCACCGCCATAGCTTACGATGAGCATTATGACGCTTGCCAGAAGTATACCGCAAACTATTGCCGGAACAGCTTTTTTAAGCTTTATCCTCAGCAGGGAAGCTATAAGAGCGCCGGTCCATGCTCCTGTTCCGGGAAGAGGTATGCCTACAAAGCACATGAGTCCCCAAAATTCGTACTGCTGTATCTTATCGCTTTTGCTCAAGGCTCTTTTTTCCAGCTTATCTACAAGCTTTGCCGTAGGTCCCCACTTTTTCATTACAAAAAATATCTTGTCTATGAACAGCAGTATAAAGGGAATGGGTACCATATTGCCCAATATACATATTATCCACCCTCTTACTATAGGCACTCCCAGTAAAGCGGAAGCGATGATACCTCCTCTAAGCTCTATAAGAGGCACCATCGATACTATGAAAAGAGTAAGATTTGCATTAAGTCCGCTAAGGTGTTCAAGCAAAAAATTTAAAAGTGATTCCATAAATATCTCCAATCAATTAATTATTAATTTGCGCAACGCCGGATCTGACAGCTGCTTCTGCAACAGCTTTGGCTATATCCCGTGATACGCTCTTATTAAAGGCAGAGGGTATTATAATTCCCTTTGCAAGATCCTCCTCTGTTACAAGCTTTGATATTGCTTCTGAAGCAGCAAGCTTCATTTCGTCATTTATATCCTTTGCTCTTACGTCAAGAGCACCTCTGAATATGCCCGGAAACGCCAGTACGTTATTTATCTGATTGGGATAGTCGGAACGTCCTGTCGCAACAACTCTTGCGCCTGCCTTAAGAGCTTCTTCGGGAAGTATCTCAGGGTTGGGATTTGCCATAGCAAAAATTACGGCGTCCTTGTTCATCGTCCTTACCATATCTCCTGTCAGTATGTTGGGAGCAGATACTCCTATGAAAATATCGGCGCCCTTTATAATATCGGCAAGGGTACCGTCCTCACGATAGGGATTTGTTATATTGGCAAGCTCTGTAAGAGAAGAGTCGGTATATGTTTTGTCGGCTGTAATAACGCCGTCTATATTTCTCATAACTATGTTCTTAAAGCCTGCCGTAAGCAAAAGCTTTGCTATAGCTGTGCCTGCTGCGCCTGCTCCGCTCATTACCACCTTGCACTCTTCGGCTTTCTTGCCCGTAAGCTTAAGGGCGTTTTTTATGCCCGAAAGCACTACGACAGCCGTACCGTGCTGATCATCGTGAAAAATCGGTATATTGCATTTTTCTTTAAGCCTTTTCTCTATCTCAAAGCATCTTGGCGCCCCTATATCCTCAAGATTTATACCGCCGAAGCTGTCTGATATTCTGTATATTGTTTCAACGACCGTGTCCACGTCCTGTGAATTTACACAGAGAGGGAAAGCGTCTACATCTGCAAATTCCTTGAAAAGCACACACTTGCCCTCCATAACGGGCATTCCCGCCATAGGTCCTATATTTCCTAAGCCCAGTACGGCAGATCCGTCTGTGATGACAGCTACCATATTGTGCTTTCTTGTAAGCTCATATACTCTTTCGGGATTCTCCTTTATTGCGATACAGGGTTCCGCAACTCCGGGAGTGTAGGCTATGGAAAGATCGTCGGCGCTGTTTATTTCAGCCCTTGATATTACCTCTATCTTGCCTGACCATTCCTTGTGCTTTTCCATTGCGATTTTTTTGTAATCCATATTTATCTCTCCTTTTTATTTTTCGTGTGACTGTCTCCTTGAAAATAGGTGATATGTAAAAGCTGTTGTATCCATTATTTTTTCTTTGCTTTTTTCTCTATTGTTTTTATTGTTTGCAAATATTCTTCCTCAACAGGTGATAAATTCTGTACTATATATTTATTATATTCCTGTTTTGCTTTTTCAATAGCCTGTACATGACCTTTTCGGATGAGCGTATATCACGGATACGGTCTAATAGTTCTTCCCAATAATCACCGCCGCCAAGCTTTTTTAAGCGTTCGTCATCCATTGTAAATCCTTTTATCATATATTCTTTAAGACGCTCGGTCGCCCATTTGCGAAAATTGGTTGCGATTTTTGATTTTATGCGATAGCCAAGTGAAATGATCATATCAAGATTATAATAAGGGAGCTCTCTTTCAACTTTTCTTGAGCCCTCTGAACGAACCTGTCGGAATTTCCGACAGGTTGACAGCTCGTCTAATTCGCCTTCCTCATAAATATGTTTAATATGCTCTGTAATATTTGTTCGTGAGGATTGAAAAAGCTCTGCCATTTGCTGTTGTGTAAGCCATACTGTTTCGCCTACAAAACGCACATCTATTTTCGTATCGCCGTCATCGGTCCGATAAATGATAATATCTCCCTGATTTTCTTTAGCTTCATTTTTTACAGACATATGACTTTACCTCCACATTTTTTTGGGAACTGTCCCCTCGAAAATCGGTATTTATATTTTGCTATTGAAAGCTTGCCTTAAATTCCTTCTGAGCCTCTCTCTGCTGATCCTTCTTGGCTATATCCTGGCGCTTGTCGTACAGCTTTTTACCTCTTGCTATAGCTATATCAACCTTAACAAGAGAGCCTTTAAAATAAACTCTGAGAGGAACTATTGTAAGTCCTTCTCTTGTAACTGCGCCTATGAGCTTGTTTATCTCATACTTATGGAGCAGGAGCCTTCTGTCGGCAAGAGGATCGTGATTGAAGCGGTTGCCTTGCTCATAGGGGCTTATATGCATTTGCTTTATAATAGCTTCTCCGTTTTCTATTTTGACAAAGCTGTCTTTCAGATTACAGCGTCCTGCCCTCATGGACTTTACTTCTGTGCCTGTAAGAGCGATACCTGCCTGAAATGTTTCCAGTATGAAATAGTCGTGGTATGCCTTTTTATTGGCGGCTATGCTCTTAATACTGTCTTTACCCATATACTTTTCTCTCCTTTAGTCTTTCCAGCAGCTCATAGGGTACGGCTAAATTGCCTTTGCCTGAGCCCAGATCTATATCGGGCTTATTACTGCCGTGAAAATCACTTCCGCCGCTTAGCAGAAGCCTGTTTTTTTGCGCTATGCTCTTTATATACTCCGTATCTGAGGGACTGTGTGTTGAATAGTAGGCTTCTATGCCGACAAGCCCCTTTTTCGTCAACTCTGATACCATAGCTTCAAGACGCTCTTTACCCAGTTTATATAAAAATGGGTGAGCCAGTATGGCAAGTGCACCGTTTTGCCTGAGTATATCAAGAGTTTTCTCCCAGCTTGGCACCTGCCTTTTCACATAGGCGGGCTTGTGCTTTCCTATGTATTTGTCAAAGGCTTCATTTATGGTACCTACATAGCCCTTCGTTGCAAGAGCCTTTGCCACATGAGCTCTTGTAACGACACCGCCTTCGGCAGCCTTTACTATATCTTCATAGCTTATGTCAAGCCCCAGACTGCAAAGCTTTTCTGCCATAAGTACATTTCTGTTTTCCCTTTTTTTTCTGAGAGCGGAAAGCGTATCAAGAAATCTGCTGTCATTTATATCCACAAAAAGCCCTACAATATGAATATTCGTTTCATCGTATTCTGTGGATACCTCTATACCCGGTATTATCTCAACACCTGCTTTTTCTCCGCAATATACAGCCTCTTCAATACCGTCTACAGTATCGTGGTCTGTAACAGCTATGGCTGACAAGCCCTTTTCGGCAGCATATACAGCTATTTCCGAAGGAGTGTATGTACCGTCCGAACAGGTAGTATGCGTATGGAGATCCGTTGTTTTCATATTACTCCCTCCCTCTTAAAAAACCTTTACCTTAATAATATAAAACAAATTTTGGAATAGTACAACTGTTTTTTTATTTTATGCTCAATTTTTCAGTAAAAAATACATTTTTTATTAATTATTTACTTGTAAATACTTATAAATTGAGATACACTAATATATCGAGGTGATCTCTATGCATAAAGCAGGGTCCGCCAAAGCCAATACGGAAATGATACTTGGCGGAAATATGACAAAGGCGCTGCTATATCTGGCAGTTCCCATTATGATAAACAACCTCATACAGACTATGTACAACCTGACCGACACCTATTGGCTGGGAAAGCTCCAGACTACCAGAATGGCAGCAATATCCCTTGTATCTCCCATGCAGAATGTTATAATAAACTTCGGTCAGGGCATAACTATGGCAGGAGCCATACTCATAAGTCAGTACGTAGGCGCAAGGGATAAGGATAATGCAAAGGCAATGGCAAATCACATATTTGTCTGTTCAATTATATTCTCTGTAATATGCGGTCTTTTGTGCTTCTTTTTCACCCCCGATATAGTGGGCTGGCTTGGCGCCGAAGGAGATGTATATACATTAGGCATTACGTACATAAGGATAGTTATATGCGATCTGCCTTTTCTTTTTATGATAAATATATATTCGGCAGTTTCACAGGCTCAGGGAGATACCTTCAGACCTATGCAGCTGAATATGCTGGGAATAATTATAAATATGATATTGGACCCTCTTTTTATAATGGGCTTCAAATGGGATATAGCAGGAGCGGCTTTTGCTACATTCCTTGCAAAGGTGCCCTGTGCCGCCATAGCATTTTATGCAGTTACTAAAGGAAAGAATGAGATAAAAATAAACCTTAAGGGCTTCCGATTCAGCATGAATATGTTCAAAAATATCATTTCGGTAGGTTTGCCTACTGCCTTAGGCAATTCCACAATGCAGCTGGGATTTTTGCTTATGACAAAGAATGTGCTTATGTATGGAGATGCGGCTATGGCTGCCTATGGCATAGGCAACAGAATAAACGGAATGATAACAATGCCTGCCAATGCTCTTGGCGGTGCAGTTTCTACAATAGTAGGTCAGAATATAGGCGCAAGACAGCTTGACAGGGCGGTGGATTCCTACAGAAAGGGCAGGCTTATGTCTGTAATTTTTCTTTTTGTACTGGGTATGATATTGTCCATGTTTTTATCAAGACATATCGTTGGGATATTTACCCATGACAAAAGCGTTGTGCTCATGGCGTCGGATTTCCTTTCAATAATGGCATTCTGGTGCTTTACAAACGGCGTATACAATACCACAACAGGTCTTTTCAACGGTGCAGGCAATACCATTGTCACAATGATAGTTGAAGCCACAAGGCTGTGGATATGGAGATTTTTCACTCTGTATATTTTCAGGACATACTTCCATATGGGAGTGGAAAGCGTATGGTACTGCGTAGTTGCCAGCAACGGCATTTCAGCCTTCATAATATATATTCTCTACAAGGCAGGACTGTGGAGAATGCGTATAGGGAGGTTTGTAAATGCTCATAACTGATATTAAGCCTCAGGTCAAGGACAAAAACAGAGTTTCGGTATATATAGACGGCAAGTTTGCCTTTGGCATAACAGAGGTCGACAGGCTTTACTATAAGCTTGAAAAGGGAAAAGAGCTAACAGAGGAAAAATATGACGAAATATTAAATGAAAATATATACGCAAAGGCAAAGAATAAGGCTGCAAGGTTCTTAGGCTACAGAATGAGAAGCACGAAGGAGCTGAGAGATAAGCTTTCGGAGGACTTTAGCGAAGAGGTCACGGAAAGAGTAATAGAGCTTTTCACAAAGTATGGCTATATCAACGATACCGAATTTGCCATAGCCTATGCAAAGGACTGTATCAATATCAAAAAATGGGGAAGGGTCAGAATAAAACGAGAGCTAAGGCTTAAGGGCATAAAAGACGAGCATATAAACAAGGCTCTTGATATGCTGGAGGACAACGAGGATACAGAGAAAACAATAAAAGGGCTTCTGGAAAGACGTATCAGAAGTACGCCCATAGATTTGAAGGAAAAGCAGAAGCATTTTAATTTTCTTATGCGGAGAGGTTTTGACAGCGATACTGTAAAAAAAGTGCTTGAGGAATACTGCAAGGATAATCGATAACGAAAAGGAGGTACTAACGGTATTCAGTACCTCCTTTTTATACTGTAAATATCAATATTCTGATTGACATTTGATGACATATATTTTACAATAGGAATATGTAAATAAACTTTAAACAAGGCTAATTTAACTAGGAGGATAATTATGGATTATAAATCAGCGGGAGTGGACGTGGAAGCCGGCTATAAGGCTGTGGAGCTTATGAAGGGTCATGTAAAAAGCACCTTTAGGCCTGAGGTACTGACGGATATAGGCGGCTTTGGCGGACTCTTCAGCATAGCAAAGGCAAAGGATATGGCAGAGCCTGTGCTTGTAAGCGGTACAGACGGCGTAGGCACAAAGCTTAAGCTGGCATTTGTTATGGACAAGCATGATACTATTGGTATAGACGCCGTTGCCATGTGTGTGAACGATGTTGTATGCAGCGGTGCAGAGCCGTTATTTTTTCTGGACTATATTGCCTGTGGCAAGAACGAGCCTGAGAAGATAGCAGAGATAGTAAAGGGCGTTGCAGAGGGTTGCAGACAGTCAGGCTGTTCTCTCATAGGCGGAGAAACGGCTGAAATGCCGGGCTTTTATCCTGTTGACGAATACGATCTTGCAGGCTTTACCGTAGGTATTATGGACAAGGCCAAGTCTATAGACGGCAGCAAAATAGAAGAGGGAGATGCGCTTATAGGCATTGCATCAAGCGGGATCCATTCCAACGGCTATTCTCTTGTAAGAAAGGTCTTTGATATAAATAGGGAAAGTATTGACACATATGTTGAGGAGCTTGGTTCAACATTAGGCGAAGCTCTTCTCACACCTACAAGGATATATGTTCGTCCTGTGCTCAGGCTTATTGAAAGCGTAAATGTAAAGGGTCTGAGCCATATTACAGGCGGTGGATTTATAGAAAATATACCCAGAATGATGCCAAAGGGACTTAAGATCGTTATAGACGAAGGTACTTGGGACATTCTTCCTATATTCAAGCTTCTTGAGGAAAAGGGCAGCGTAGAGAGAATGAGCATGTACAATACATTCAACATGGGCATAGGCATGGTCGCAGCAGTAAGCAAAGACGATGCAGACAAGGCAATAGAGGTGCTTGAGGCTATGGGCGAAAGGGCATATATAATAGGCAGAGTAGAAAAGGGCGAAGGAATACAGATAAATTTAAAATAAGAGGTAATGATAATGATAAGGATAGGCGCTCTTGTAAGCGGCGGCGGCACTAATCTACAAGCCATACTGGACGCTATAGACAGAGGAGAAATAGACGGAAGGGTCACAGCCGTAGTCAGCAGCAAGGAGGGGGCATACGCTCTTGAAAGAGCTGCTTCAAAGGGTATTGAAACGGCTGTTATGCGTAAAAAGGACTATGAAAGCTCACAGGCATATGACAAGGCTCTTGCGGAATATTTCAAGTCAAGAAATATCGATCTTATAGTATATGCAGGCTTTATGCTTATATTAGGTCCCGATTTTGTAGATCAGTTTGAAAACAGAATGATAAATATACATCCTGCCCTTATTCCAAGCTTTTGCGGAAAGGGCTATTACGGTCTCCATGTTCACGAAGCTGTGCTTAAAAAGGGAGTAAAGGTAACAGGCGCCACAGTTCACTTTGTAACGGCAGAGTGCGATGCAGGGCCTATAATACTCCAGAAGGCAGTAGAGGTAAAGGATAACGATACTCCCGAAACACTTCAAAGACGTGTAATGGAGCAGGCAGAATGGATAATATATCCC
This sequence comes from uncultured Clostridia bacterium, assembly GCA_947589405.1. Lineage (GTDB taxonomy): Bacteria > Bacillota > Clostridia > Lachnospirales > CAG-274 > CANPXH01. Next base: position 21,053 of record CANQBT010000017.1, read on the forward strand.
GAAGCGGTAAAGCTTTTTGCTCAGAACAGGCTTGAAATAAAGGACGGAGTTGTAAAGATAAAGGAGATATAAAAATGAAGGTTTTAGTAGTAGGAAGCGGCGGAAGAGAGCATGCTATAGTGTGGAAGCTCTCAAAAAGCCCTAAGGTAGACAAGATATACTGCGCTCCCGGCAATGCAGGCATAGGCACTCTTGCTGAGCTTGTGCCCATAGGTCCTATGGAATTTGACAAGCTGGCTGAGTTTGCCAAAAATGAGGGCATAGATATTACAGTCATAGGCATGGACGATCCCCTTGTAGGCGGTATAGTAGACAGGTTTGAATCAGAGGGACTGCGTGTATTCGGTCCCCGTGCAAATGCGGCTATTATAGAGGGCAGCAAGGCATTCAGCAAGGAGCTTATGAAAAAGTATGATATACCGACTGCTGCCTATGAGACCTTTGACGACTATGACAAGGCTCTTGAATATATTAAAAAGGGTGACTTTCCCATTGTGCTCAAGGCTGACGGATTGGCTCTTGGCAAGGGCGTGCTTATATGCAATACTCTTGAGGAGGCAGAAGAGGGTCTTAAAACTCTTATGATAGATAAAAAATTCGGCGCCAGCGGAAACACCGTTGTTATAGAGGAATTTTTGACAGGACAGGAAATGTCTGTACTGAGCTTTTGCGACGGCAAGACTATTGTGCCTATGGTATCCGCTCAGGATCACAAGAGAGCCTATGACGGCGATAAGGGTCTTAATACAGGAGGTATGGGTACGTTTTCCCCAAGCAGGGTATATACTCCTGAGCTTGCAGAGGAATGTATGAGGACTATATACCGACCTACGGTAGACGCTCTTAACGCTGAGGGCAGGACATTCAAGGGGATTATTTTCTTCGGTCTTAGGCTTACGGAAAAGGGCATGAAGGTAATAGAATACAACGCACGTTTCGGCGATCCCGAAGCTCAGGTGGTCCTTCCGAGACTTAAAAATGACCTTATGGAAATATTTGAAGCCTGTGTTGACGGTACCCTTGACAAAATAAATGTAGAGTGGTATGACAGCGGAACAGCCTGTGTAGTACTGGCAAGCGGCGGTTATCCCGAAGGCTATGTAAAGGGCTATGAGATAACAGGTCTTGATGAAGCCAAAAAGGCGGATAATATCATAGTGTTCCATGCAGGTACAGCCCTTAAGGACGGAAGGTTCGTGACAAACGGCGGAAGAGTTCTTGGCGTTACGGGCATAGGCGCAGATCTTGACGAAGCTATCAGAACAGCCTATGAAGGCGTTAAGCTTATAGATTTCAAGGATAAGCATTACAGAAGAGATATAGGCATTAAATAAAATAACAAGGTGGATATATGAAAAACAGTAATAAGGTCATTTGTATCGTTATAACGATTTTGGCGATATGCTTTTTTGTCGGCTTCTATGTTTGGAATTCAAATATAGAAGAGGAAAAGAATATTGCGGTTGAGGAAAGGATCGCTCAGCACAATAAGGACAAAGCGGCGGAAAAGCTTGAAGCTGAAAAAAAGGAAATACACAGACAGCAGGTGAGAACTGTAATACCGGGTGTCGCATGCTGGGGCGATGATTTTACATATGGCTTAGGAGGTATAGAAAAGTCATTTCCAAGTGTTCTGGCAGAGCATATGGAGGACAACGATTATCTTATGCCTGTTGTTAATCTGGGAATATATGGCGAGGATTCTCTTACGGTACTGGGAAGGGCAAACGCCATACCCTTTGTTGTAAAGGATGAAAAGCAGATCACAGGAAATATGGAACAGAATATAATAAATATAACCTCTGTTAACGGAGAGCCTGTGGATCCCCTTCTTCATGAAAACAATCCGGGAGTCAATCCTGTGACCATAGACGGTATTGAAGGAACGCTTTATGGCGGTATAGCCAGCGAGGATATAGATAAGGTGGCAGAATACTTCTTTGCCCCCGACAACGCCGATGTATCGGCAACTATTTATGCAGGTACTCCTATCGTAACACAGGGTCAGGAGTATGTTGACTATGTAAGCGTGCTTTCAATAGGAAATAACGGCGGATATGACAGCATACAGACTCTTGTGGCACAGCAGCAGGCATTTGTGGAAACAAGAGGAAAGAATAAGGATAAATGCATAATAATTGGGCTTTTAAACGGAGATAATACTTCAAATGCAGATGCAGACAGACTTATGGCTCAGGCTTTTGGAAACGGTTTTCTGAACATAAGGGCATATCTTTGCAGCGAAGCATTGCAGGATACAGAGTTAAGCGATGAGGACAAGGCCGCAGCGGAAAGAGGAGAGATACCCTCATGCTACAGATATGAAAACAGAGGTCTTAACGACGTTGCCTATGAAAAAATAGGCAGGGCTGTGTTCAATAAGCTGGAGGAGCTTGGCTATATTATAAAATAAGAGGAATGTTATGAAAAAGGGAAGAATTACCGTTGTCATGACGGGAGGTACTATTGGCAGTACTGTTGAAGGCTCTTCAATAGACCTTAGCAGCTCTCCCGTCATTATAAATGAATACAAAAAAATATATGGCTCAGATGTGGAGTTTGATGTGCTCAGACCCTTTGAAATGCTTAGTGAAAACAGTATACCTAAGGTGTGGGAAAAGCTGGGAAGGACTTTGCATAACTGTGAATATGACAACGACGGTATTATAATCACTCACGGCACAGATACTCTTGCCTATACCTCCGCTTATATTTCAATGATATTTGGAGGTATGCAAAAGCCTGTCGTATTGGTATCGAGTAATTTTCCCATAGGTACAGAGAACAGCAACGGACTTGACAACTTCCGCAGCGCTGTAGAGCTTATAGAAAACGAAAGCATTGCAGGCATTTTTGTAATATACAGGGACAACAGAGGCAGAAATATAGTGCATCTGGGTTCACGGCTTACGGAATCCGACACCTTTACGGATCAGTTTTATTCCTATGGAGGCTGTCCTTACGGAGAAATGGACACAGGACATTTTATACGTTATGCAAATGCCGTTAATCCTAAGGCATTTATGCTTAAAACTATGGAAAATACAGAGATCACATCTCTTAAAAATCAAGTTTTTATGATAAGACCCTATCCCGGCATCGATTACAGCAGTTTTGAATTTAAAAACAAGCCGAAGGCAATACTTCATTGTATGTATCATTCGGGAACGGCTTGCGTCAGAGATGGCTGTTATTCTCTTCCGGAATTTATTAAAAGATGTAAAAATGAGGGCATAGACACTTATCTTTCCTGTTATAAAAGCCCTGATGGCGCAAAATATGCTACTGCTGTCGAAATAATTTCCGCAGGAGGCATACCGCTTTACAATATTTCAAACGAAGCGGCATATGTAAAGCTTGTGCTGGCATATAATCAGAATAAAATAAGCCCTGAGGAGTTTATGGATAAGAATATTTATTTTGAAATATTAAAATAGTTTCTGCTTTTTATTCGGC
>CANQBT010000018.1 GCA_947589405.1 uncultured Clostridia bacterium
ATAATTGAAAAATTTAATAAAATTATATTAATAAGGAATAAAATGCAGAAACTTTGCATTTACAGACATAATAAAAACAACATATAAGGAGAAAATATAATTGCTATTAAGATAGCAGAATAAAAAAGGGAGATGAAAAAATGAAGGCACTTGATTATACTGCGCTTACACTTGTTATAATAGGTGCAGTCAACTGGGGACTGATCGGATTTTTACAATTTGATCTTGTCGCTTTCCTGTTCGGCGGACAGGCTTCTCTTATAAGCAGGATCATATATGCCCTTGTGGGACTTGCGGGTCTGTATACCATAATGCTTTATGGAAAAATAGGCAGCAGCGACACAATGATAATGAGCAAGCAGAATTAATTTGCCTTATGAACTGTCATAATATATGGCAGTTCTTTTTTTGGTTATTATTACCATATGCAAAATTTATAATATAAACAGCTATAAAATGACTTCTGATTGTGTAAAATTTAAATGTGATTTAAAATAATTGGTAAATTTACATAAAAATATTCAAAAAAACCTTTGCATTAGTGGAAATTATATGCTATAATAACATTACATCAAATAATAATATAGTTTGCCTATGTTGAAAATGCTCATTATATTGTGCTTTTTTACATATACAAAGGATAATCTGTTGACTTTTTGGATATGTTTTCCGAGATTTTACGGATCATTCTTTGCAAAGTGAACAAAAGCACGGAGCTATGATGTGGGTTAATTTGCACTTTAGGGAGTGTGCAATTTGCTATATATTACACATAAATAAAAAAAGGAGGATTTTCATGAAAAAGAACGTTTTTAAACGCTTTGCAGCAATGAGTCTGGCTGTTGTCATGGTTACAGGCCTTGCAGGATGCGGTAACGGCAATGAAGCGGATTTTACTCTTGAACCGGGCGATCCCGATGACCTGCCTGATGAGATTTCACTTATGGCTGATACCATCATTACTGAGGAAAATGGTCTTCAGGACTTCTGCGATGAGTATGAAAGACAGACCGGAATTAAGCTCTCAATAGAGAAGCCCGACCATGCTAAGTATTATGAAAAGGTTACGCTTTCATTTGCAAGTGAGGAGCCTGCCGATATAATCGAAATGGGTTCTACTTACTATCCCGAGCTTGCAAATTCAGGCGCTCTCTGGGATATGACTGAGGCTTGGAACAATACCACATCAAACTGCAAGAATATTATTGATGAGGATTATGTTGAAGCTCTTAAGATCAACGGCGTACTCTATGGCTTCCCTATGGCTGCAGGTAACGGTACTATTACTTATGTCAGAGATGACTGGATGAAGGAAGCCGGCTTGAGCAATCCTAAGAACTACGATGAGTTTCTTACTATGCTGAGAGCCTTCAAGGCAAGAGGACAGGGTACTATCCCTCTTACTTCTTCAGGCTTCCTTAACAATGGTGAAACACCATACGATATTTATTTAAGAGAATTCTATCAGGATGCTATCCCCGACTTCTACAAGGACGAAGAAACAGGCAAGTATGTTGACGGCTTTGCTCAGCCTGAGATGAAGGAAGCTATCCAGAGATTAAGAGATGCATATCAGGAAGGTCTTATCGATGCCGAAATCGTTACAAACAAGACTTCAACCTGTAGAGATAAGTTGGGTTCAGGCTTGGTTGGTGCTTTCAACTACTGGGCAGGTATGTGGTCACTTAAGCTTCAGCGTTCTATGAACGAAGGTCAGCTTAAGGCTATTCCTCCTATCGAGGAGACCGGCGGATATACAGAGCGTGTTCCTACCGCTTTTGCTATGTCAATCTATGCACCTAACAAGGGCGCTATATTTGAGCATTTCCTCATGTTTTCACATGACGGCGGCGCAGGTCAGATGCTCTTTACTCACGGTGTTGAGGATAAGCACTACGTTATGAATCCGGATGGTTCAGCTACGGCTCTTCCATATTATTCAGATCCTGATAATACGGTTGAGAAGTCTATATATGCTCCAGAGCTTACCATTACCGAGTGGAACGATCCTATTCCTCTTGATCCTATGGTTAAGGATTCACTTGAAGAGTTCAGAAAGAACAGAGTGTTTGCTAAGGTTCCCATTGTAAGAGATGCTATTGCCGAAAATCTTGCCGACCTTAACGTTGTTAAGGACGTTGTTATGGCTAATGCCGTTACAGGCAAGACTTCAGTAGATGAAGCTATTGAATACTACAATACAAAGGGTAGCTATTATGCTAATGCTATTCTCGAAGATCTTAATAGCGAGGAAAATCTTAAGGCTGAGGAAGAAGCTCTTGCAGCCGCAACAGGCGGCAGCGCTTCTGACGACGAGGCAGCTGAGGAATAATTCTCAAATAAATAAATATCAGAAAGGATGGTTATAAAATGGCAAACAATAACGACAATTTTGACCATGTTATAGTTAAAAAGCCAAGCGTTGGACAGCGTATGTTCAAATACAGATATTTCTATCTTATGTTTATACCTGTTGCAATCGTATTGCTTATATTCTATTACTGGCCTATGCTTGGTATAAGATATGCTTTCTCAACATTTAAGTTAAAGCAGATCACACTTAGGACCGGCCCTGACTACAGTATCGGATTAGGTAACTTTACAAGACTTCTGAGTTCAGATCCGTTCCACGCAGCTTTCAAGAACACTATTGTACTGAGCTTTGTTAACCTTGTTCTTGCAATGGTATGTTCTGTTGCTATAGCTCTTTTGATAAATGAAATTCAGAATGCATGGGGCAAGAAGATCGTACAGACTGTACTTTATCTTCCTCACTTCCTTTCATGGGTTGTTGCCGCATCTATATTCATGCTGATATTATCAGCAGGTACAGACGCTACTGGCGCTGATACCAGCAACACAGGTTTCATCAATGCCATTCTTTTACAGCTCGGTATTCTTGACAAGCCTGTTGATTTCCTTACAGAGAGTAAGGCATGGCCAACTGTTTGGTATATCATGAACAGATGGAAGGAAACCGGTTGGGGTACCATTATTTACTTAGCTGCATTATCAAGCATCAGCCCTGATTTATATGAGGCTGCTGAGATCGACGGTGCAGGCAGAATGAAGCAGACATGGTACATAACTATACCTTCTATCATGAACACGATATTGGTTGTATTCATTCTTAATCTTGCAAAGATTATGAACGTATTCGAGTCAGTCTTCGTTTTCTATAACTCACTCGTATATGATGTATCTGACGTTATCCAGACATATACATACCGTGTTGGTATCGTTGGTAATGACTATGGTTATTCAACGGCAATCGGTTTGTTTAAGTCTGTTGTATCTCTTATCCTTGTATCAAGCTCTGATATTATCAGCAAGAAGATAAGAGGATACGGTATTGTATAGAAAGGAGCGTGAAGTAGTATGAAAAAGAAATTTAATCTTATTAATCCTCAGTACGCTCCACGTTCATGGTTCGTATTGTTTAATACGCTGTTCTTCGTTTTCCTGATGGCAGCTATGATAATCCCTATTTTTAAGATCTTCTGTGACTCTATGGTTAACGAAACAGTTTACGGTCTTAAGCTTATACCAAAGGGATTCGATCCTAACACAGGTAAGGAAGTATGGTTCAACACTATCGCTTATAAGAGAATAGTAACTGACCCTGGTCTTTATAAGCCATTCCTTATTTCAATCTATACAACTTTAATGACTACTTTCTTAGGTCTTTTAATATCTACTTTAGGTGCATATGTTCTTATTCAGAAGGATATGCCAGGTGTTAAGCTGTTCAGTTATATGTTACTTTTCACAATGATATTTAACGGCGGTCTTATCCCTACATTCCTTGTTATGAAGAATATCGGACTTCTTGACTCACTTTGGGCTGTTATGCTGCCTATGTCAATGAACGTTTACAACCTGGTACTTATGAGAAGCTTCTTCGAGGGTATTCCTGTCAGCTTATTTGAGGCTGCTGAAATAGATGGTTGTACTCCAATGGGTATTTTCGTCAAGATTGTTCTCCCATTGTCAAAGGCTGCTCTTGCATCTATCGGCTTATTCTTCGCCGTAGCTGCATGGTCTGAATACTTCCACTATGTAATTTACATTAAGTCATCAAGCAAGTACAACTTCCAGTACAAGCTGAGAGACCTCTTCCAGGATAAGCAGGAATCAGATCAAGGTACTAAGATCAACGTTAACACTCTTAAGAGTGCAGCCGTTATCGTATCTATAGTTCCGTTTATGTTTATCTACCCATTCTGCCAGAAGTACTTCATGACTGGTGTAACTATGGGTGCTGTTAAGGAATAATACATAGTTTTTCAGTATTTACACTTAATTAATATAACAGCTTTCGCAATTCTGTTGCGAAAGCTGTTTTTTTGTGATATAGTTAGGGTAAAGTAAACCTTTGCTTTACAACAATCAGTATCATTATAAAACAACCGATTTTCCTGTGACCAGGTCACGGGAAAAAATGGAGGTGGGAATATGGATAAAAAATACAACGGCTATGATTTTGTGGAAAACTGTCTTAAAAAATGCACGCCATACAGATTCAGCGGCAGTACAGAAGAGGATTTCTACAAATGGAAGGACGAAATGCAGGAAATAATGGCTGAGCTTCTGGGATTGTACCGAATGGAAAAAAGCGAGGGTGATGAGCAGCTTATTTCAAAGGCAGATAAGCAAGGCTACACACTTGAAAAATACCATATGGATACTTTGAAAGACCTTAAAATGCCTTATTATGTTCTTACTCCGCAAAATGCCAACGGAAAGGCTGTTATAGCTCTTCACGGTCATGGCTGCAACGGAAAGGAAGGGCTTATAGATGCAGAAAATGCCGATAAGGAGAATATGGAAAAGTACAACTATACATATGTTTACGACCTTTTAGATAAGGGCTATGCCGTATATGTTCCCGATCTTCTTCCGGCAGGAGAGAGAATGTTTGGCATATATGAGGATAACAGGGCGGAGTGTACAGACGTAAACAATGCTCTTATAAGCATGGGTATGTGCCTTCAGGGTATTTATATTACCGAAATGAGTATGCTTATAGACAAAATAAAGGATAATTATAGCAGTATAGGCTGCTGCGGTTTTTCGGGAGGCGCTCATTGTGCGCTGTGGCTCTGCGCTATGGAGGACAGGCTCAGCTTTGGATTGCTAAGCGGATATTTCCACAGCTTTAAGGATACACTTATATATTCAAACCGCTGCGGCTGCAATTTTATACCAAGATTATGGGAATTTGCCGATATGGGCGATATTCTGGCTATAGCAGCTCCTATGGATATATATCTTGAAACTGGAAGAGATGATGAACTTAACGGCATAAGAGGGATACAAAGTCCCATTGAACAGCTTGAAATAGCTAACAGAGCTTACTCTGTTTTCGGTAAAAAGCTAAAGCTTGAAATATGTGAGGGCATGCATAAGTGGTATGGCAAAATACTTGGCAACATTTAGCATAAAATATGTTGCAAACAATATTATATGTATGTTAAAATATTATTAAATAATGAACGGAGGTAAAAATTTTATGGCAATTATCAATATACTGGACTGCGGTGCAGTAGGCGACGGAAAGACATTGTGTACTAAGGCTATTGCTGAGGCCGTTGAAAAATGTGCCGCATCAGGCGGCGGAAAGGTATATGTTCCTGCAGGAACATATCTTACTGGTCCTATTTTTTTAAAGAGCAATATTGAGCTTAATGTTGAAGGCGGTGCAACTCTTCTTTTTTCAAACGATTTAAATGAATATCCTGTTGTTAATTCACGTTGGGAGGGCGTTAAGAGAGAGTGCTATGCTTCTCTTATAAACGCCTACAATGAGGAAAATATATCAATTACGGGAAGAGGTACTCTTGACGGTCAGGGACAGTTCTGGTGGGATATATTCAGAGCTAAGGAGAACAAGTATCCAAGACCCAAGATGATAGCTCCATATGAGTGCAAGAATGTTCTTATTCAGGGCGTCACTCTTACCAATTCTCCAAGCTGGACTATCAATACTATACTTTGCGATAATATAACTATTGATAACGTAACTATAAAGAATCCTTATGATTCACCTAATACGGACGGCATCGACCCTGAATCCTGTACCAACATACATATAAGCAACTGCCATATAGATGTAGGCGATGACTGTATAGCTATTAAGGCAGGAACAGAAGAGACCGAAGAAAGAGTGCCATGCAAGAATATAACAATAAACAACTGCACTATGGTACATGGTCATGGCGGCGTTGTTCTTGGCTCAGAAATGAGCGGAGATATTGTAAACGTTACTATTTCCAACTGCGTATTTGAAAATACTGACAGGGGTATAAGGCTTAAATCCAGACGTTTCAGAGGCGGTGTGGTTGAGGATATTAGAGTTGACAACGTAATTATGGAAAACGTACTTTGTCCTTTTATTGCCAACCTTTACTATATGTGGGGACCAAGAGGTATGGATCCTGAGACCTGTGACAAGAATCCTGCTCCTGTTACAAAGGATACTCCCGCATTCAGACGTCTGCATTTTGCAAATATGACGTGTAAGAAGGTAAATGCGGCGGCAGGCTATTTCTATGGCCTTGCAGAGATGTATGTAGAGGACTGTACATTTGAAAACGTGTATATAGAAATGGCGGAAAATGCAGTTCCGGGAATCCCCGCTATGCTCGTAGGTGCCGAAGAGGTAAAGGAAAAGGGCTTCTATATGTGTAATACAAGGGGTATAAAGTTCAACAACGTAACCGTTGTCGGTGCTGACGGTCCTGCCTTTGAAATAGAAAATAGTGAGGATATGACATTTACCAACTGTATCAATAAGAATAATAAGTCCGATTCAGAAATGGTAAAACAGACAAATGTTAAAAACTGTGTGATCGATCGATGAAAAGGAAATGGAGAAATATTGCGGACTCAGATTTATCTTTGGGTTGGAGATATTTGTCAAAAGCTGTTTCTATAGGGCGTGAGGTGACTGAAAGTGATACCTGAGGAAAATTTGATCGTGCTGACAGACAGCAAAGGAAACGAAACAGAACTGGAGTTTCTGGATATTATAGAATATGAGGGCTACAGCTATGCCGTTATGGCACAGGAGGGCTCTGATGAAGCGATAATAATGGAACAGGTCATAGACGCTGACGGTAAAAACGCTTCCTATTATGATGTGCTCAATGATGATGTCATCGAAAAGGTTTTTGATATATTTTTAAAAAATAATCCATAATAAAAAGGAGCAAAGCTCCTTTTTATTATGTTCATTGTTCGGTTTTATATTCTCTGAGAAATTCCTCAATAGCGTTTATATATTCGCTGCTTTTGTTTTTATCCTTTTTGACAAGACAGCAGAGAAGTCCCTTCATATCCAATTCCTTGTTGTTATATTTGAATATTTCTCTTGCCTGTGATGCTATGTATTCATTTAATGTAATACCGGGAACGTACAATCTGCATGGCACCTTTACTATCCTTATTGTGCCTACGACTCTTATATAACCTCTGTTTATAAGCTTCTTGATTATCGGATGCATGGAATTTTCTGCAATAGTTTCTGTCTTGGCATAAATTTCAGAGGTCTGCATAGGCTTATCGCTGTTCCACAGTACCTTCATGATCTCGTATTCCTTGTCTGTCAATCCTTTTTTCATCATAAAAATTACCTCCAACATTGTATGCAGAATATATTTTATTATAATTATAATTGCATTTTTAATAAAAGTCAACGCTTTATTGTTATTTTATTAAAAATGTCTTGACAAAATTAGGGGGGGGTATAATAAAGGGTTATATATTATCGTATTTATTTTATCGATATGATAGGGAGAATCATATCGTTGTATTTTAAATAACAGATTTTGTTATATTGCGTACAGCGGAAGAAATATATAAGTGAAAAACAATACGGTAAGAATAGGTGATAAAAAAGAGGATATATATATAAAAACAGGAGACTTTCAGTATCTCCTGTTTTATGTATATGGCTGTGTAAAATTTTTTTATTGTACTTTTATTTCTCCAGAAAGGACCCTTTTGTAATCCTCATAATTTTCTCTGAGCAGCTTTGGCGTATCGAGACCATAGGGACATTTGCTCTTACATTGATTACAATTCACACATTCTTCTATCTGTTTCATATTATTCTGCCATGCTTCAGAAAGCCAAGCCTTTGAAGGCGCTCTCCTTAGCATAAGCGACATTCTGGCACAGTTATTGATCTGAATACCCATAGGGCAGGGCATACAGTATCCGCAGCCCCTACAAAAATCTGAGCTGAACTGCTTTTTATCCGCTTCTATATCCGCATTTATTTCATCATTCATCACAGGAGTATTTTCCATAAATGAAAGCCATTCATCTAACTCCTTTTCCCTTTGTATGCCCCATATAGGCATTACATTGTCATACTGTCCTATAAAGGCATATGCCATACGGGAATTGGTGATAAGCCCTCCGGCAAGAGCCTTCATTGCTATATATCCCATGTTTTTTGCTTTACATTTATCTGCAAGGGCAAGCTCTCTTTGATCGGAAAGATAGCTGAATGGAAACTGCAATGTTTCATAAAGTCCTGAATCTATTATTTCCTCAGCAATACCGATCTTATGAGCGGTTATACCGATATGCTTTATCATTCCCTGACGCTTAAAATCCTCCATAAGTTCATACATGCCTGTACCGTCTCCCGGAGAATAGCAGCGATCTACACAATGGAACTGATATATGTCTATGTAGTCTGTTTTAAGAAGCTTGAGAGAGGTTTCCAACTGCCGCTTCATTTCCTCTGTATTTTTTGCCATTGTTTTTGTAGCAATGAAAATATTTTTTCTTACATCGGATAATGCGTTTCCAAGCTTTTCTTCGCTGTCCGAATATGCTCTTGCCGTATCAAAAAATGTCATACCTCCATCGTATGCTTTTCTAAGTATACCGATGGCTGTATCCATATCTGTTCTCTGTATAGGCAACGCTCCGAAGCCGTTCTGCACAGAAGTGATACCTGTGCTTCCAAGTGTTATTGATTTCATTATTTCACTCCCTTATATAAATAGAAAAATAATATTTACAAAGCCCATGAGAAAGCCCAACACAGCGCCCAGATATACGATCGCCTTAAGCTCTTTTCTCATTATACCGAATATCATCTGCTCCAGCTCAACAGAATCAAAGGAGTTCACTCTGTCAAAAACTATCTGCTGTATATTTATGACCTCAAGTATCCTGTCTATATTAACGGCAAGAAGGTTTTTGCATGCGTACACGAATTTAGCTGTGATCTCGGGTATTTTTTCCTCGTGCTTTGTAATTATATCACATATTTTAGTGTCCAGTATCCTGTCCTCAGCCTTTCCCGTTTCTCTATAAATAATATCAGGTGCATTTTCCCTTATAATATCGTTTATGACATTGCTCATGGCGTTTTTGGTATTTTCAATAATATCATCATTGAGCAAAAACGACATTATGCCGCCTCCCATTTTTCCTTTTATCATATCTACTCCGCATTGAGAAAGCTTTGCGCCAAGATCCGCTTCGTCTATTCCTGAAATTATACCTTGCGTAATACTGTCCTGTATCGAATTTTTATAAAACGACATATCTTCATCGGATATATATTCTCCGATAAATTCTGCGACAGTTCTTTCATCTCTTCTCATATCCAGGACGGTACGTAGAAGGGAATCATAGACAGAGCGAAGGCTTTCGGTATTGGTAAGAGTATTGATAAGAGTATCGCTGTTCAGAAGCTGAGTACTTATTACATTGCCTATTGAAGCGGCTATTCTTTCCTTTTGTCTGGGTATAAGACCGGGAGTAAGGGGAATATGAAAGCTGCCGATGTATAAAGGCTTTCTTGGTCTGAAAAGCATTTTAATCGCAATGTCATTTGTAATATAGCCTATCAAGCCGCCGAGAAGGGGCATGGCTATTATTTCTATCATCAGCTTTCCTCCTTAAATCCCGCTGAAGTATTTCTCAATTGCCTGACCTATCTTTAATGCCATTTCATTTTGTCCGACTTCACTTATAAGATATGAATATTCCTCAGGATTGGACATGTAGCCTGTTTCTATAAGTACTGCCGGACATGATGATACTCTTGTAAGAGCAAGATTGTTCTTTTCATATGGAGCATTCATCGCTTCGCTTAATTTTTCTGCAAAGGCGGTGGTTGAATCATATGTATAAAGAGTAAGCGTACCCTTCATTTCGCCAAAATCTTCCCATTCATTTCTGGAATTACAATGTATAGATACTGCTGCGTCAGGCATAACTTCGTTGATCTTAGCTGTCCTTGTGCCAAGAGCAACATAAGTATCATCACTTCTTGTCAGTATTACCTCTGCGCCTTTTGATGTAAGGTAATCCTTGAGCTTATTGGTAATGGAAAGGGTAACTGTCTTTTCGTATACATTTCCAAGACCAAGCGTGCCTGCGTCCTCTCCTCCGTGTCCTGCGTCAAGCACTATAGTTGCGCCTTTGAGAGAGCCTTTTTCTATTGCTGATTTTTCATTGAGTATTATCCTCATAGTGCCGTTTTCAAATATGGGCTTATAGCCTATATATTTTTCCGTCTGAGCGAAATATAACGTATATATGGGATTTCCTTCATTATCATATTCGCATTTTACATTGCTGAATGTATTGCTGTCAGGATTAGGCAAAGCGCTTCCCTTTGTATCATAGAGTATGACCTTTATTCCATCGGGCATAAGCGAAATCGCATATTCTGTAGGTCTGTCCATTGTAAATGCTATCTCGTTATTGTTGAATGAAAGTGCGCTTACGCTGTTTGCACCATAGGTCTTAAGTGTCTTATCAATGGCGCTCTTGTAGAGATAATTGTTATGTATGGTTTTGTAATACTCGGAATTTTCTCCTATTATCTGCACAAGAGTTCCCTGCACATAAGGCGTTATAAGATCATCATTGGCTTCATCGGGTCTTGAGCGTACCGTAGGATTATCCATATTCACCTCGCCTACAAAACTAATGGGCTTGAACACATCTTCACTATTTGAATAAACTGCTGATTTTCTTGTTATTGTATATGTCTTTTTTGAAGACGTATTTTCAAATGTGAATACGTTTTTACCCGGTTTAAGCTCTACATAAACGCTAAAAAATCCGTCCTTTGTAACATCGGCCTTTTTGCCGTTTATATACAGAGGATAATTGGGATCGCAATAACCTGCAAGGCTGTAATTGGAAGCCGTTGTAGTCAAACCGTCCTTTACATAATTCATTTTGATCTCTGCATGAACATTTGAGGCAAGTGCCATAGTGAGCAGAAATGCTGCCAAAGTAACTAATTTTTTCATAATAACTCTCCTTTCATATGTATGTAATATAATTTTAAATCTGACGCCGAATAAAGTCAATACTTAATTAAAAAAGCAGCGGAAAGTATGTTCCGCTGCTTTATGCTCAATTATAACTCGATAGGTATCATATTTTTAACAAGGTCCTCAAGAGTATCTCTCGTTCTTATAAGTACGACTTCGCCGTTTTCTCTTATAAGCACTTCGGCAGGACGAAGTCTGTTGTTATAGTTAGAAGACATTACATGGCCATAAGCACCTGCGTCAAGTACGCCTATGGTATCGCCTACATGTACCTCAGGAAGTATTCTGTGCTTGGCAATTATATCGCCTGATTCGCATATGTTTCCGACTACAGTTATATCTTCGGTTTTATCGCTGTCGTTATATACCTCTATATCGTGGTGAGAATCGTACATAATAGGTCTCTGAAGCACATTAAAGCCTATGTCCGTGCCCGCATACTTGTCCTCATGATTGTACTTGACAGCATGTACCGTACCCAAAAGTACAGAACACTCGGCTGAAATATATCTGCCGGGCTCTACCTTGAATGTTATTTCTTTGCCGTATTCGGCTACAAATTCCTTGAATACTTCATCAAGACGCTTTCCTAAGCCCTCAAGGTCAAGTCTTGGCTGGTCGTTCAGCTTTTCGTATGGTATACCAAAGCCGCCGCCAAGATCTATAAATTCCAGATCGTCAAATTCCTTTGCAATATGGAGTATGGCTTTTACACCCTCCACATATTTTTCCCCCTCCATAAAGAGTGAACCTATGTGCTGATTTATGCCTATAAGCTTAAGGTCATATTTTTTAAGTATTGACTTAAATTCGAGAATGTCTTCGGGATTTATGGCAAATTTTGTTTTCTTGCCTGCTGTTACGACCTTTTCGTGATGGCCTGCGCCTATGCCGCCGTTAAAACGAGCCGCTACCTTTCCGCCGGGATTTATCTGACCGTACTGCTCAAGCTGAGAAAGTGAGTCTACGCTTATTGTAATATCGTGGTCTATTGCATACTGCATTTCTTCTTTAGAAACGTTGTTGCTTATATAGAATATCTGTTCAGGCTTGAATCCTGCCTTGAGTTCAGCATATATTTCACCGGGACTCATAGCGTCTACATTAAGACCTTCGCTGCGTACTATCTGCAAAAATGCAATGTTGCTGTTGGCTTTTGCAGAATAATTTATGCTGAAATGAGGATATTTTACCAGATTTTTTATATCACGGCATCTTTCTCTGAGTATTTTTTCATTATATACGTAAAGAGGGCTTCCGAATTTTGCCGTAAGGGCGGAAGGCTTGTTTCCCATAAAAAAGTTTACTGAATCTGTTACCTTAGTATTTATTTTTCCCATTTTTGTTTATCTCCTTTTATGAATAAAATTTTTTAATATTATCTATCCTTGCCGACATATTAATAAGCATAAGATCGGCAAGAGTAATTGCCGTCATGGCTTCTACAACTACGACAGCTCTCGGAACCACAATGGGATCATGTCTTCCGTTTATGATTATCTCTGTACTTTCACCTGTATCGGTAATTGTTTTCTGTATCTGTGAAATAGAAGGGGTAGGCTTGAATGCGGCTCTGAATACAAGCTCTGACCCATCTGAAAATCCGCCGAGTACTCCGCCTGAATGATTTGAATACTTTCTGACTTTACCGTTTCTCATATAAAAATCATCGTTGTTTACAGAACCCTTTGAAAGTGCTGCTTTAAAGCCGTCTCCAAATTCAATTCCCTTTACTGCGCCTATGGACGTGATCGCCTTGGCAATGGAAGCGTCCAGCTTGTCAAATACGGGTTCGCCTATACCTATGGGAAGTCCTTTTGCCCTGCATTCTATAATGCCGCCCAGAGAATCCCTCTCGGACATAGCCTTATCCAGAAGCTTTGCTGCTTTTTCCGCTGCTGTATTATCAGGCATATAAAGGTTATTTTCTTTACATTGCTCTATATTTATATTCTCTGCCTTTACATCTCCTATTGAAAGAGTGTAGGCGTTTATTTTTACCCCAAGCTCCTTGAGAAATTTCTTTGCAACGGCGCCTGCTGCAACTCTTGCCGCCGTTTCCCTGCCGGAAGAACGGCCTCCTCCTCTGTAATCTCTTATTCCGTATTTGTTCTCAAAACCCATATCAGCATGACCCGGTCTGAATATATGCTGTATATTTGAGTAATCTCTCGATCTCTGATCCTGATTGTACAGTATAAGAGAAATAGGCGTGCCTGTGGTCTTTCCTTCAAATACGCCTGAGAGGATCTCTATTTTGTCCTCCTCTTTGCGCTGTGTTCCGTATTTAATAGAGCCCGGCTTTCGTCTGTCCATCTCTTTTTGTATATCTCTTTCCTTAAGAGATATGCCTGCAGGACAGCCGTCTATAACTACGCCTAAAGCTTTTCCATGAGATTCTCCCCATGTCGTTACTCTGAATATATTGCCGTATATTGAACCTGACATATTATCACCTCGATTTTACTTGAAAAAGCTGTCAGTTTTGTGTATACTTATATATATCTGAAAAATTTTGAATATGATTTCTAATTTTATCATTTTTTTTGGATTTTTACAACATTTTTTTAGGTGATTTTATGAAAATACTAAATTTTTTAAAAAATTTGAGTCCGCCTAAAATAATAGCAGCAGGTTTTCTGCTTATTATAATAGCGGGTACGATACTTTTGACGCTGCCTGTTTCTTCTGCCGACGGAAACGGCACCCCTTTTATAGATGCTCTTTTTGTAGCAACATCGGCTACCTGTATCACAGGACTTACTCCTGTCGTTACGGCTGAGCATTGGTCACTTTTCGGTAAAGTGATAATAATGTGTCTTTTCCAGGTAGGCGGCTTGGGCTTTATGACATTTGTTACCCTGACATTCCTTGTGCTGGGCAAGAGGATAACCCTTAAAAACAGACTTGTCATAAAGGAATCCTACAACCTATATGAAGGTACGGGAGTGGCTTCATTTATGGTGTCTATGATAAAGTTTACTTTTATAGCCGAAGCTATAGGCGCTCTTTTTCTTTCAACACAGTTTATAAGAGAATACGGCTTTGACACAGGGTTATTTTATTCTGTATTTCATTCTATATCTGCCTTCTGTAATGCTGGCTTTGATCTGTTGGGACCTAATTCTCTTGTGGAATATTCGGGAAACTATGTTGTCAATATAACTATAATGCTTCTTATAATTACAGGAGGCATTGGCTTCCCTGTTGTTCTGGATATTTACCTTATACTTATAAATAAATTTAAAAAGAAGTTTAGGCTTAAGATATGTATTAAAAATTTAAGGCTCCATTCCAAAATAGCCTTGAGCTTTACGCTTTTTCTCATTATATTAGGGGCTCTTACCATATTTACAGTAGAATACAGCAATCCCCAGACAATAGGTAATATGACGCTTCCTCATAAGATACTTGCCAGCTTCTTTCAGTCTGTGACCTTAAGAACGGCAGGCTACTGCTCCATTCCTCAGAATGGTCTGCGCTACAGCTCTAAGCTTGCATCAATAATGCTTATGTTTGTCGGCGGTTCTCCTGCTTCTACAGCAGGCGGTGCCAAGACCGTCACGGTTGCGGTTGTGCTCTTTTCGGTATTAACCATGCTCAAAGGCGATGACGAGGTGGTTATTTTCGGAAGAAGCTTTTCATTCAGGACAATAAGAAAATCCCTTTCCGTTATAATAATGATGCTCTTTTTTGAGCTTGTGGCTGTAATGCTGCTTTCTCTTACTGAAAAGAATATACCCTATGCTCATGAAGGAATAGATATTTTCTTCGAGGTATTTTCGGCTATGGGTACTGTAGGTGTAACTACAGGACTTACGCCTAACCTGTCATTTATGGGAAAGATTATTATAATAATTTGTATGTATATAGGAAAGATAGGCCCCATTACAATGGCTATGATATTTATGGTAAACCGTAAAAACAGAGAAATAAAATATCCCGAAGGAAATATACTGGTAGGTTAAAGAGGTGAATAGCATGAAAAAAAATAATAAACCAAGCAACAAACAATTTGCGGTAATAGGTCTGGGACAGTTTGGACGGTCAATAGCTACAACGCTTATAGACAACGGCTGCGAGGTCCTTTGCTGCGACAAGAATATGACTCTTGTAAAGGAATTTGACGCTTATGCTACAGATGTTATGCAGCTTGACGTTACAAATGACAACGCTATGCAGAGCGTAGGCTTTGAAAATTATGACTGTGTTATAATAGCCATAAGCGATAATCTGGAAGCTACCATTATGGCAGCAATGCATGCAATAGAAGCAGGTGTGCCTATGGTAATAGCTAAGGCTAAAAATAATCATCAGAAAATGGTTTTGGAAAAAATTGGCGTTCATAAGGTAGTAATGCCTGAAATAGACACGGGCACAAAGCTTGCTATAAATCTCATACACACAAATATTCTGGATTATCTTACATTTTCAGACAAATTTGTAATAGCGCAGATAACGTCAAGGCGTGAGTGGTGGGACAAGAATCTTATTGAAAATAATTTCAGAGCTAAATACGGCATAAGTATCATAGCTATAAAGAGGGGCAATGACTATATGGTATCGCCTTCTCCTCAGACGCTTATTAAAAGAGACGATATACTTACCGTAATTGGTGAAAACAATCAGATAAAGGAACTTGACTGATGTTTATACAAAGTGAGACCAACAGGATAATAAAGGAAATAAGATCTCTTGACCTTAAAAAGAACAGAGAAAAATTGGGTCTTTTTCTTCTGGAGGGAGAAAGGCTCGTGGGGGAGGCAGAAGGGCATATCGTATATACTCTTGCGTCAGAAAGCTATAGGGGAAGTATTGAGCCTAATCATACAGTATCGGATCGCCTTTATGCAAGGCTGAGCAATACTGTAAATCCTCAGGGCATACTTGCGGTATGCCGTATGCCGAAAAATGAATTCAAAGCCCACAGTAAAACTCCTCTTTACATATTTCTCGAAAACATACAGGATCCGGGCAATATGGGAACGATAATACGTACGGCAGATGCGGCAGGAGCAGACGGAGTCTTCCTGTCAAAGGGCTGTGTTGACATTTACAATCCCAAAACGGTACGCTCTACTATGGGTTCTCTTTTCCATATTCCGATATACAGAAATGTTGATATCAAAGAACTTATTGATAATATGAATGTTGTAGCTATAGGGGCGCATCTAAAGGGAGACAGAACGCCTTACTCTGTTGACATGACAGCAGGTACGGCAATAATAATAGGAAATGAAGCCAACGGCATTACGGAGGAATTGGCTGAAAAAGCAGATATACTTGTGAAAATTCCAATGCCGGGCAAGGCGGAAAGCATGAACGCAGGTATAGCTGCGGCAATATTGATATACGAAGCTGTAAGACAAAGGATGTGATATTTATGGACAGAATAAGCTGGGATGAATATTTTATGAGCATGGCGGAACTGGCAAGCAAGCGCTCTACTTGTCTAAGACGTCAGGTAGGAGCCGTAATAGTAAAGGATAATCAGCTTCTTGCTACAGGCTATAACGGCGCACCAAAGGGACTTGACAACTGCTGCGATCTTAATGAATGTCTGCGTCAAAGGCTTGGCATACCAAGCGGCGAACGTCATGAACTTTGCAGAGCCGTACATGCGGAAAACAACGCTATTATACAATGCGCAGTAAACGGCGTAAGCTGCAAGGGCGGCACTCTCTATGTTACCGCAAGTCCGTGTACGATGTGTACAAAGCAGATAATAAATGCAGGTATAGCCAGAGTTGTGGCTAAGGAATACTATCCCGATGAAATGGGTAAAAAAATGATGGAGGAAAGCGGTATCATATTTGAAATTTTTGAAAAAAAAGGCAATGGGGCTCTTTAAACCGCATTGCCTTATAACATATTTAATGTAGCTTTTGTTTTTTAATTATATATTGTAAATTGTGGTCAGCTTATGCCGACCATTTTTTTTAAATAAATTTTTGTTTAGGGGAGTAAGGTTGACCCTTCAGTCAGTCACGTTCAAAAATATCTTAGAGCAAAATTTTTGACGTGACTGACAGCTTCCCTTCTCTGAAGGGACGCCTTCCGTGTATATACCGCTCATTTTTTAAGTTAGTTAGAAAAGCCAATTTTTACAACACTATAAAAGCTTTTGGGAAACAACCAGCTAAGCTTCCCCTTCGTAAGGGGAAGTGGCAGCCCAACCATTTCGTTGAGTTGAGATTACGCCTGCGTTGGGCTGCCGATAGGGTCGATTCTACTAATATAAACAAAAATTTACCATAAATTCCCTATTTATTTACCATAGTGTTCGGCTAATTTTTTAAGATTTTCGATAATTGGCAAATGCTGAGGGCATACGTTTTCGCATTGTCCGCAGCCTATACAGTCAGAGGATTTGCCGAACTTAGAAACAAGAATATTATAATTTGTGAAATTGACAGTCCAGCCTTTTTCCTCAAGTCTTTCTCTCATATCTTCATTATAAAGTGAAAAATACTGAGGTATAGCAATGTGTTTTGGACAGCCTTCGGTACAGTATGAACAGCCTGTACATGGAATGGCTATCTGACTGTTTATAATATCGGCGGCTTTAAAGCAAATATTTTTTTCTTCATCGGTTAATGGCTTGAGATCCTCCATATAGCTTATGTTATCCTTTATCTGAGCAATATCGGACATTCCGGAAAGTACTGTCATTACGCCGGGTAAACTTGCGGCAAAACGTATTGCCCAGCTTGATATACTCATAGACGGATCCTGATTTAAGAAAAGCTTTTCGGCTTCTTCGGGAATTTTTGCCAGAGTGCCGCCTTTGACAGGCTCCATTACTATAATTGGTATGTTGTGCTTTACGGCGGTTTCATAACAGCTGCGAGAGTGTATCCAAGGACTTTCCCAATCCAGATAGTTTATCTGGAGTTGTACAAATTCCATTTCAGGATGCTTTGTCAGTATCTCGTCCAAAAGCTTTGGCTCACCATGAAATGAAAAGCCTGCATGACGTACAAGTCCGCTGGCTTTCTTATCCAGAAGCCAGTTGAAGCAGTCGAACTGCTCGTATTTTTGATACATGGATTCCTCAACGCCATGCAGAAGATAATAGTCAAAATATCCTGCTCCTGTTTTTTCAAGCTGGGTATTGAAAATATTATCCCTGTCTTTCTCTGAATTGATAAAGCCTGCATGAAGCTTCGTTGCCAGAGTAAAGCTATCTCTTGGATAGCGTTCTGTAAGGGCTGCTTTTGCAACACGTTCGCTTTCAAAACCATTGTACATCCATGCGGTATCAAAATATGTAAAACCTTTTTCAATAAATATATCTACCATTTTTTTGACCTGTTCAACGTCTACTTTGGCAGGATCTGAACTGTCAAGCTGAGGCAGACGCATAAGTCCGAAACCAAGCTTTTTCATTATATGCTCCTTTCTGATTTTTAACTGTTGGGATAGTGTAAATTATTCTATGATTTAATTATAGAATAACGGCAGAAAAATATCAAGGAATAATTGAAGTAAACAGAATATAAAAAGCTGTATGCATGTGTTTTAAAACAATGCATACAGCTTTATAATTTTAAACAAGTATTCTTTTGGCTCCGACGTATGTTCTCTTTGAATAAGCGGTTGAAAGACTTGTTATCTGCACACCGCTGTTACCGGAATGAATATACTGACCGTTGCCTATATACATACCGACATGAGATACTCCACTTCCTGAGGTATTGAAAAATACAAGATCTCCTTCCTTAAGAGCAGATTTTGAAACGGCTACACCATTTCCGCTGTACATAGCTCTTGAACTTCTGTTAAGATTTATGCCGAAATTCTTGTAAACGCTGTATACAAAACCTGAGCAGTCAACACCTGAAGCAAGATTCGTACCTCCCCATACATAAGGTGTGCCTATGTATTTCTTTGAAAAGGCAACTATAGCTTTTGCCTTTGAGTTTTCAAGCAGCTCTTTGTTGCTTGGCTTTTCTCCTCTGTGGAAAGTAATGTACTTTGCATTTACATAGCCCTTGTTGCCGTCATCGTCCTGAACCTGTACCCAGCCGTATTCTGCACCTAAAACAGAAAGGGCATATTTATTAGGCAATGTTTTTATAAGCCTTGTGTTTTCATTTGAATCGGATCTCATATTCAGATTATCGCAGTTTACCTGTACATATAAAGTTGGGTCTGTATTTTTTGTTGGAAGAGCTGACATAACGCCCTCCGGTGTAAATACGTCCTTTTCTTCTGTAACTGTTTCGGCAGCGGATATATTTTCATCGGCAATTACATTTGTGCTGAAAGCCGCTGTAATCATTATTGCTGCTGCCATTACTCTCTTGATACAATTGTTTTTATTCATATATATCACTCCTTAATTGTTGCGCAAAAATTAACTTGTTGCTAAATTATTACGCAAATATTACGGTTTTTATGATACTATGATTTTTGGATGATGTCAAGCTTTTGGTTAAAATTTATAAAATTTGTTGCAATAAATGGCGTTTTTTGGAATCTAAACATACAAAATAAACAATAAATTATGACAAAACCTTAATATTTAAAACCTTAAACTTAACAAATTTGTAATATTTATTAATAAATGATAAAATATGCTCTCAAAAAAATAAAAGGGAAATTTCCCTTTTATTTTTTGCCATATTGTTTATGTTTCAATATAGAATACTATACTCAGATGAAAGTATAGGCGTATCCGAATAAGTGAAGGTGTATTTATTTTCAGGCTCGCTGTAATGTACATCGCCTAATACAGACAGCTCATTGAAGGCAACAAACATTATTCCGTCGCCATTTACACATTTTGCATCGTTAAGACCGCATATGACCTGTATAGAAGAGGGAACGACCTCATAAGCTATTTTATCTTTGGGATAATCGATAACCTCTTTTGGTGTTACAGATTCCGAACAATAGTCTATATCGACTCTGCTTCCAGCTTCATCGCTTGAATAGCTTGCCCTGAAGCCGTAGCTGTTCAAATCGCTGCACATTACATATATGTCATTGTTGTATTCATATGTCTGTATAGGATAACCGTTTATCTCAGCCTTTACATCGGTATATGAAATATATCCTTTGCAATTTACAGTATAGGATCGGCTTTTATATCCGTTTGTTACCGTTATTACAGCTGTGCCGGGAGCCTTTGCCGTTACAACGCCTGTTGAAGGCTCTACCTCCGCTATGCTGGTATCGCTTGAGGACCATGAGATAGCAGCAGAGCTGTTGTTCGATACCGCATCTGCCCTGAAACTCTCTCCCACAGTCATCTGTGGAGAGAAATGCATAATATATATGTTGTTCTTATTTGCATCATATGTTGGCGCAGGCTTATTTGAATTTGTTGACGCTGTTGTGCTTGGCGTGCTTATGCTGCTTTTATAGGGGCATATACCGCCTATGTGCAGATGAGCGGGATAACCGCCGCAATGATAGTGATATGAACCAAGACCGCTTACATTTTTGTTATCTCTGTGTCCTCCGTTTGAATCTGTTCTTCCGCTGTGGGCAGATACAGGGGATACTGCTATAAATAAAGCCATTAACAGAGAAATTAATTTTTTCATTGTAAACAACTCCTTCCTATATTAATATTAAAATATATTGCAACAAAGTGACAATAATATGTGGTCAGCAAAATACGACAGCATAAGACAAAAACCGCTTTAAATTAGCAGGCTGTTTTTAGTAAATATGTAAAAGGCTTGCCGTATTAGTGTAAATTTTTGATCATAAAATCATATCCTATTAAACCGTTACAGTATGATATGACATATGTTCATATAAAGAAAAAGGAATGTTAATTACTTGACTAATTAAATTTTCATTGCTATAATAGGTAACGAAAATCAGATAAATATAATGGAGGTTGCCATATGTGTCCCATAGAGGTAAGAAATATCAGAATAGGAGAAGGTATTCCTAAAATATGTCTTCCGATAGTTGGCCATACTCAGTATGAAATTACATCTCAGGCAATGACTATTGCTTCATTAAAGCCCGATATTGTTGAGTTTCGTGCCGACTGGTACGACAATGTGCTTGAAAGAGAAAACCTTATGGAGATGCTCAAGCTTATAAGAAAGCTTATAGGAAGTATCCCCTTGCTCTTTACCTTCAGACGCATTGAAGAAGGCGGTGTGCAGAAGATCAATACAAGAGATTATGGCACGCTTAACAGACATGCAATAAAAAGCGGTCTTGTAGACATGGTGGATATTGAATTTATGAGCGGGGAAAAAACTGTTGAATCAATAATGGAAACTGCTCACAAAAATAATGTTGTTGTGA
The DNA here is from genome assembly GCA_947589405.1 of uncultured Clostridia bacterium. GTDB lineage: Bacteria > Bacillota > Clostridia > Lachnospirales > CAG-274 > CANPXH01. The sequence goes on from CANQBT010000018.1 coordinate 21,597, forward strand.
TCATTTCCAACCATAATTTTGAGAAAACGCCAAGCAGGACCGATATGATAAATATGATGAAAAAGATGATCGAAGCAGGAGCTGATATTCCAAAGCTTGCCGTTATGCCGGAAAGCAATAAGGACGTTCTTGCTCTTCTTGACGTTACGGATACTATACATGAGAAATACCCGGATATTCCTATTATAACCATGAGTATGGGAGGAAAGGGCATTGTCAGCCGTATATCTTGCGAGATATTTGGCTCAGCAGTCAGCTTTGGCAGCGCCAGAAAGGCATCTGCTCCGGGACAGATGGAAGCAGGCGACCTTCTTACGGTTTTAAGAACGGTACACAGAAATCTGTACGAAAATGAAAACTGACGGAATATGATCTGAAATATATAAATCAAATAAAAAGCTTGCATAACGGTAAATTATGTGATATAATATCAACTGTTGTTAAAACACATATGGATCGATTTGGTAAGAAGGGTGACACAGGCGCTGTGTTTCTTGCCGTAGGTCCATAGAGGAATAACCAAATTTAAGGAGGACGAAATAATGGGTGTTATTTCAATGAAGCAGTTATTGGAGGCAGGCGTTCACTTCGGACATCAGACAAGAAGATGGAACCCTAAGATGGCAGAGTATATATTTGCCGAGAGAAATGGCATATATATCATTGACCTTCAGAAGACTGTAAAAAAGGTCGAAGAAGCATATAAGGCTGTTGCAGACATAGTTGCAGACGGCGGCGAAGTGCTTTTCGTAGGTACTAAAAAGCAGGCTCAGGATTCTATAAAGGAAGAAGCTCAGAGATGCGGTATGTACTATGTAAACGAGAGATGGTTAGGCGGTATGCTTACTAATTTCTCAACAGTAAAGACAAGAATAAAGAGACTTAAAGAGCTTGACGCTATGATCGAGGACGGCACAATGGAGTTACTTCCCAAGAAGGAAGTTGCCAAGCTTATGCATGAAAAGGAAAAGCTTGACAAGAACATTGGCGGTATAAAGGAAATGACAAGGATCCCTGATTGTCTTTTCATAGTTGACCCAAGAAAAGAAAAGATCGCCGTTCAGGAGGCTCATAATCTGGATATACCTATCGTAGCTATAGTTGATACTAACTGCGATCCTGAAGAGGTAGATTATGTTATACCCGGTAATGACGATGCGATCAGAGCCGTAAAATTGATTGCAGGCAGGATTGCAGATGCAGTTATAGAGTCTAAGCAGGGTGAGCAGAATGCTCCTGCTGAGGAAAATGAAGAAACTGTTGTTGAGGAAGCAGCAGAAGAATAATACTTTAAACGATCAGGCTTTAGCCACAAGGCTGAAGCCTTTCTTTTAACAATACTAATATATATAGGAGGAAACGAATATGGCTGTTACAGCTGCTATGATCAAGGAATTAAGAGAATTAACAGGTGTAGGCATGAGCGCTTGCAAGAACGCTCTTGTTGAGACCGATGGTAATATCGAAGAGGCAATTGAAGTATTGAGAAAGCAGGGTCTTGCCAATGCTGCAAAGAAGGCAGGCAGGATCGCTGCCGAAGGTATAAGCTATGCTTATATTACTGATGACAATTCAGCAGGTGTTGTTGTTGAAGTAAACAGCGAAACTGATTTCGTTGCTAAGAATGATCTGTTCAAGACATTTGTAAATAACGTTGCCGTTCAGGTATCCAAGTCTGACGCTAAAGACGTTGATGAATTATTTACAGAAAAATGGGTAGAGGACGATACTAAGACTGTTAAGGACGCCCTTACGGAAAAGATCTCTGTTATCGGTGAAAACCTTAATATCAGAAGATTTGCTAAAGTCGTAAATAACGGCGGCAGTTATCTTGTATCATATATCCATGCAGGCGGTAAGATCGCTGTTCTTGTTGAAATGGGTACAGATTCTAAGGACGACGCTGTTTTTGTAGCAGGTAAGAATGTTGCAATGCAGATCGCTTCTATGAATCCTAAGTTCGTTGCTACAAGCGATGTTCCCGAAGATTTTATTGCTCATGAGAAGGAAGTTCTTATGGAGCAGGCAAAGAATGATCCTAAGAACGCTAACAAGCCTGAGAATATTCTTGAAAAGATGCTTACAGGAAAGCTCAATAAGGAATTAAAGGACTTCTGCCTGTTAGAGCAGGAATATGTATTAGGCGACAAGATCTCTGTAGGTCAGTACCTTAAGGAGGTTTCAAAGGAGATCGGTACAGATGTTACCGTTAAGAGCTTCATAAGATTTGAAACAGGCGAAGGTATCGAAAAGAAGAATGAAAACTTTGCTGAGGAAGTAGCTAAAGCAATGCAGTAATTTTGGAATTTTCTTATAAATTCTTATAAATTGTTATATCTTTCTATATCGCTTAAACAGTGACATAGGGAAAAATAATAAAGTATTATATGTTTCTATAAAACCCTATAAAATTTATAAATTTTGGGATGTATTTTGGGACGGATTTGAGACTAAGTACAGACCAAATGCTTAGGCAAACTTCGCTTTATGCTTTATATTTATAATAAATGGTGGGGTGAGGCAAAAAAATAAATACTTGTATAATGTGAGGAATTATCAAAAGGATAGTTCCTCTTTTTTTTCGTAAAAAATAAGGGTACGCAACTAAGCTACGTACCCTGTTATTTTATCATTATATTATTCCTTAAGACTTTCTATTTCTGCTTCAAGCTCATTAATCTTCTCTCTGAACTCTGCTCTTTTCAATCTTGTTTCTTCATATTCCTCAT
>CANQBT010000019.1 GCA_947589405.1 uncultured Clostridia bacterium
AAATTTATTAAAAACTATTGACAAAGTTTAACTGCTGTGGTATATTATACTTACAGTTAGCACTCAACCCAAATGAGTGCTAACAGAAAGAGAAGTGATACTATGAAGCTTAATGACAGAAAAATAAGAATATTAGAGGCTATTATCACAGACTATATTGCAACGGCAGAGCCTATAGGCTCTCGTACCATAGCAAGGAAATATGATCTGGGGATCTCACCTGCGACTATAAGAAATGAAATGAGCGATCTTGAGGAATTGGGCTTTATAGAACAGCCTCATACCTCAGCAGGCAGAGTTCCGTCACAGAAGGGCTACAGGCTGTATGTAGATAACCTTATGCGTTCCAGAGAGCTTTCCAGCGAGGAAATTGATTTTTTAAAAAATGCCATATCCTTTAATGTAAACAGAATAGAATATATGATGGAGCAGACGGCAAAAGCTCTTGCAATGCTTACAAGCTACACCACTATAGTTACTGAGCCCAAGAGCAAAAAGGTCAGTATAAGACATGTTCAGCTTATACCTATAGACGAGGACGAAGCGGCGGCTGTGGTCGTACTGGATAATAAATCCATTAAGAATCATATAATAAGGAGCAGAAACATTCCTGACGCAGATAAGCTCAATATTATTTCTTCGGAAATAAACGGCATTATAAAAGGCTATTCCGTTGAAGATATAAAAAGCAGCGATGTTGCCGGACTTGTTAGAAAATATACGGAATACAGCGATTTTATAACAAAGGTATTCAAGGCAGTTATTTCAACGGCACAACAGGAGGAGGACGTACACGTTTATACAAGCGGCGTCAGAAATCTTCTTGGTTTTCCTGAGTTCAGCGATGTTTCCAAAGCAAAGAACATTTTCCAGACATTTGAGGAAAAAGATATGCTCATAACCCTTTTAGGTGAGGGTGATGATACATCAGCCGATAAAATACAAATAATTATCGGCGGAGAAAATAATATGGAGGAGCTGAGGGATTGCAGTATAGTAAGGGCTAATTACCGCTTCGGCAAAAATTCTGTCGGTAAGATAGGCGTTATAGGTCCTACAAGAATGAATTACAGTCAGACAGTATCGGTGCTCAATGAGATAGTCAAGAAGCTTGACAACATAATAGGCGCCGTTGTTGACGGTGAGGACGGAGGTTACGATGAATAAAGAGGAAATTTTGGAAAAAGATAAAGATAAAGAAGTTCAGCCGGAGGAAACGCCTGACACTAAAGATAAGGCTGCCGAAGCAGAGGAAATATCGGAGGAAAAGGACGATCAGCCGAATGAACAGGAGGAAGAGCCTAAGGAGGAAACTCTTGAACAGAAGCTGGAAAAGGCTGAGGCTCTTGCCAAAGAAAATTATGATAAATGGCTCAGACAGCTTGCCGAATTTGAAAATTTCCGCAAGAGGACGAATTCCGAAAAGACGGGTATGTACAACAACGGCGTAAGAGATACCGTTGAGAAGATACTTCCTGTTTTAGACAATTTTGAAAGAGCGGTAAATATGTCTGAGGACAAGGAAAGCAGTACCTACAAGGGCATAGAGATGATACTCAAGCAGTTCAAGGAGGTGCTGCAGGCTATAGGCGTTGAAGAAATACCTGCTGAGGGAGAGCCTTTTGATCCCAACATACATGCGGCAGTAATGCACATAGATGATGAAAGCTGCGATGACAATGTTATTGTAGAGGTATTTCAGAAGGGCTATAGGCATGGAGATAAGGTAATAAGACCAAGTATGGTCAAGGTTGCAAATTAAGTTGTATATGACTAATAGAATTTAAATTATAAGGAGAGATGACAAATGGGAAAAATCATAGGTATTGACTTAGGAACAACAAATTCATGTGTAGCTGTTATGGAAGGCGGTCAGCCTACTGTTATAGCTAATGCAGAGGGTGAGAGAACTACACCTTCTATCGTAGGCTTTACAAAAAGCGGTGAAAGACTTGTAGGCGAAACCGCAAAGCGTCAGGCTGTTACAAATGTAGACGGAACCGTTATCTCTATAAAGAGACATATGGGCGAAAACTATAAGTTTGAAAACGATGGCAAGAAATATTCTCCTCAGGAGATCTCCGCTATGATACTTCAGAAGCTTAAAAAGGACGCAGAGGGCTATCTTGGCGAAAGCGTAACGGAAGCCGTTATTACCGTTCCCGCATACTTTACAGATGCTCAAAGACAGGCAACAAAGGACGCAGGAAAGATCGCAGGCCTTGACGTAAAGAGAATAATAAACGAACCTACTGCCGCAGCTCTTGCATACGGTCTTGACAACGAGCAGGAGCAGACAATAATGGTATACGACTTAGGCGGCGGTACATTTGATGTTTCTATTATAGAAATAGGCGACGGCGTTATTGAGGTTCTGGCTACAAGCGGAAATAACCACTTGGGCGGCGACGACTTTGACCAGAGGATAATAGACTATCTTGTAAAGGATTTCAAGGCTAAGGAGGGCATCGACCTTTCAGCCGACAAGATGGCTATGCAGAGATTAAAGGAGGCTGCTGAAAAGGCTAAGAAGGAGCTTTCATCAGCAACTACATCAAATATTAATATTCCTTATATCACAGTAGGCGCAGACGGTCCCAAGCACATGGACGTAACCCTTACAAGAGCTAAGTTCAACGAGCTTACAGCTGACCTTGTAGAGGCTACATTGGGACCTGTTCAGACAGCTTTGAAGGACGCAGATATTACATCAAATGATCTTACAAAGGTTCTTCTTGTAGGCGGTTCTACCAGAATACCGGCTGTACAGGAGGAGGTACAGAAGATCACAGGCAAGGAGCCCTTCAAGGGCATCAACCCCGATGAATGTGTTGCTATAGGCGCATCTATACAGGGCGCTAAGCTTGCCGGAGATGAAGGCGCAGGAAGCATACTTCTTCTTGATGTAACACCTCTTACACTTGGTATTGAAACTGCCGGAGGTGTGGCTACAGCCCTTATTCCAAGAAACACTACTATACCTACTAACAAAAAGCAGATATTCTCAACATATGAGGACAATCAGACAGCTGTTGATATAAATATCGTACAGGGTGAAAGACCTTTGGCAAGAGATAACAAGAGCTTAGGTCGTTTCCGTCTTGACGGTATAGCTCCCGCACCAAGAGGTATTCCTCAGATAGAGGTATCCTTCGACATAGACGCTAACGGTATTACCAAAGTAAGCGCTAAGGATCTTGGCACAGGTAAGGAGCAGAATATAACGATCACTTCAAGTACAAATCTTAGCGATGAGGAGATCGACAGAGCCGTTAAGGAAGCTGAGCAGTATGCAGAGCAGGATTCAAAGAGAAAGGAAGCAGTAGATACAAAGAACGAAGCTGATTCTCTTGTATTCCAGACTGAGAAGCTTATGAAGGATCTGGGTGATAAGATAAGCGCTGAGGATAAAGCTAAGATCGAAGCTGAGGTAGAAAATCTTAAGAAGGTAAACGATGGTCTTACAGCCGAAAGCATGAGTGAGACAGATGTTGCAACACTTAAAACAGCATGCGAGACCTTGAACAATGTTGTACAGGAGTTCTCTACCAGAATGTATCAGCAGGCTCAGGCAGCAGGCGTTAATCCTGAGGATATGGCAAATGCCGGCAGCGCCAATGATGATATAATCGACGGTTGATAAATTTTGCAAAGAGTCAAGGCTATGGCTTTGGCTCTTTGTTTGCGATATATAAGGCGAGGTGATATTTGTGGCTTCAAAAAGTGATTACTATGAGGTGCTTGGCATAGACAAGTCAGCTTCTGAAGCAGATATAAAAAAGGCATACAGAAAAATGGCCAAAAAATACCATCCCGATGCAAACCCGGGCGACAAGGCGGCCGAGGAAAAGTTCAAGGAGGTAAGCGAAGCCTATGAGGTGTTGAGCGATCCTCAGAAAAAGGCTGCTTATGATCAGTACGGTCATGCTGCCTTTGAAGGCGGTATGGGCGGAGCAGGCGGCTTTACAGGCGGCTTTGGCGGTATGGATATGGGTGATATATTCGGCGATATATTCAGCAGCTTCGGCGGCGGCTTCAGCGATATATTCGGCGGCGGCTCAAGGAGCAGAAGCGGTCCGTCAAGAGGCTCGGATCTCCAGATGAATATGACTATCTCATTTGAAGAGTCAATGTTCGGCTGTACAAGGGAAATTAACATACCTGTTTCCGAAACCTGTCCCGAATGCGGAGGAAGCGGTGCCAAGAAAGGCACTTCTCCCGTAAACTGTGGCAAGTGCGGAGGTACAGGCAGGATAAGAGTGTCAAAGCAGACGCCCTTTGGCGTTATGGCTTCTGAGAGAGTGTGTCCCGACTGCGGCGGTGAAGGCAAAATAATAAAGGAAAAATGTCCTCATTGCGGCGGTAGAGGAAATGTAGAGGTAAAGAAAAATATTACCGTAGAGGTACCAAAGGGTATTGTACATGGTCAGTCCATACGCAAGAACGGCATGGGCGGAGCAGGGCAGAAGGGCGGCCCTAACGGAGATCTCTACATCAAGATAAACGTAATGCCAAGCAAGCAGTTCAGAAGAGAGGGCAATGATCTCTACACAGAGGTTGCCATAAACATAGTTCAGGCTACTTTAGGTGCAGAAATAACTATTCCTACTATCGATGGTGAGGAAAAGTATACTATCAAGCCGGGAACACAGCCTGAAACAAAAATTACTTTAAGAGGAAAAGGCGCTTATAATGTAAGAAATGACAAAATGAGAGGCAATCTCATAGTTACTTTGAAGGTAATAGTGCCTACGGATCTTAAATTGAACCAGAAGGAGCTTCTCCAGAAGTTCGGCGATACACTTACGGAAAAGAACACCAAGAAAAAGGGATTTTTTGACAAGATGTTCAGTTAAAACAGGGCTGTCTGAAAGGCAGCCCTGTTGACATTTTACAAACCTTCTGATATAATCGTTATATAATATATATTTAATATAATTTATGATCGGAAGGAGAGTTTATAGTGGCAGCAGTTGTTCAAATCACAAACAGTATAATTACAATGTTATTGATCATGGTTCTTTATTCAGCTTTTTTACTTATTATAGAAATGTATAAGTATTTCAGAAAGAAGAACAGGGAGTAATATGTGCAATAAGCATATGCAATGAAATTGATGTTTAAAATTTTTAAAATATGTTTTAGATACTATAATAAATGTTGAGGTGAAATATTCTCAGCATTTTTTTTGTTTAAAATGGTATGAGTATTCCATATAAATAAAAATTTTTATATATAACAGAAATGCTTTAACGATTTTATTTTTTAATTTAGCTGATTTTTGCATATAAAGATACACAATTACTGTTTGTCATAAAATGCTGACAGAATAATTATGACCGTCATAAAGTATACCCTGCGACGGAATGATAAGAAGGAGGTATTATTGAAATGAATTGCAAAGCTTAAATCAAATATGTGATAGCTGTATCTATAGGCATATGCGTTTAAATTTCATATCCCTTGACGGAGCCATGACCGCTTTAACAGAGTTTTATATTTATCGGCAAAACCGCTGATAAAATTTCAAAAAACTATTGGCAAATACAAGTTTTTGTGGTATCATATTTTCTAACACACGAACCACAAAAGACTATATGGAAGGAGAAGCAAAATGGCATACTATTATAAAGAACCGTCACATACCTTCAGCGAATATTTACTTGTACCTGGTTATTCATCAGCAGAGTGTACACCTGCTAATGCGAGCCTTGTTACACCTGTTGTAAAATACAGAAAAGGTCAGGAGGAATGCCCTCTCACAATGAACATACCTCTTGTTTCCGCCATAATGCAGTCTGTATCAGATGACAATATGGCTATCGCTCTTGCAAAGGAGGGCGGTATATCCTTTATATACGGCTCTCAGACAGTTGAACAGCAGGCTGATATGGTAAGGAAGGTAAAGAATTATAAGGCAGGCTTTGTTAAGAGCGATTCCAACATAAGGCCTGACCAGACATTACAGGATATACTTGATCTTAAGGACAAGACAGGCCATTCGACCGTTGCCGTTACGGAGGACGGTACGGCTAACGGCAGACTTGTAGGCATAGTTACAAGCAGAGATTACAGAATAAGCCGTATGGACAGAGGGACAAAGGTCTCTGAATTTATGACGCCTATTGAAAATATGATTTATGCTAAAGAGGGTACGTCTCTTAAGGAAGCCAACGATATTATATGGGACAAGAAGCTTAACGCTTTGCCTATAGTAGATGAGAACCAAAGACTTGTAGCCTATGTTTTCAGAAAGGATTACGACAGCCATAAGGAAAATCCTATGGAGCTGCTTGATAAGCATAAGAGATTTATTGTAGGCGCCGGCATAAATACAAGAGATTATGCCGAAAGAGTGCCTGCTCTTGTGGAAGCCGGAGCAGATGTACTTTGTATTGACTCCTCAGAGGGCTTTACAGAATGGCAGAAGCTGACTATAGACTGGATAAGACAGCACTATGGCGATACCGTAAAGGTAGGCGCAGGCAATGTGGTTGACAAGGAGGGCTTCCGCTTCCTTGCAGAAGCAGGTGCGGATTTTATAAAGATAGGCATAGGCGGCGGCTCTATATGTATCACAAGAGAAACAAAGGGTATAGGCAGAGGTCAGGCTACAGCTGTTATAGAGGTGGCAGAGGCAAGAGATGAATATTTTAAGGAAACAGGCATATATATACCAATCTGTTCAGACGGCGGTATAGTTCATGACTACCATATTACTCTTGCTCTTGCTATGGGCTGTGATTTCTGTATGCTTGGCAGATATTTCTCAAGATTTGAAGAAAGCCCTACAAACAAGGTCATGGTAAATGGCAATTACATGAAGGAATACTGGGGAGAAGGCTCTGCAAGAGCAAGGAACTGGCAGCGCTATGACATGGGAGGCGCAAGCAAGCTTTCATTTGAAGAAGGCGTTGATTCCTATGTTCCCTATGCAGGCTATCTTCATGACAACCTTATTGTGACGCTTGCAAAGGTAAAGCACACCATGTGCAACTGCGGTGCCCTTACTATCCCTGAGCTTCAGCAGAAGGCAAGGATCACTCTTGTTTCTTCAACAAGTATTGTAGAAGGCGGCGCTCACGATGTAGTGCTTAAGGATCAGGCTTCAATTTCAGGCAAATAAACAACACATAAGTAACCAAACCTCCTCTTACGTGATAAAATAGTAAGAGGAGGTATTTTTATGTTAAAGAAAAGGGCAATATGCTATTATAAAAAGGGCTGCAACTGTTCGCAATGCGTGCTGTGTGCAGCCAGAGATGAATATGGGCTGGAGATACCTGACGAGTGCTGCAAAAGCTGTGATGGTATATATAACGGACTTGGTATAGGAAGTGTGTGTAGTGTACTTATAGGCTGTATAATGGTCATAGGTCTTGCAGAAAAGGACGTAAGCTTCAGGCGACTTGACATGACTGAAAAATTCAACAAAAAATTTGGTTCGATAAACTGTGGTAAGCTTAAAAATAATATGAATTGCTGTGAAATTATAGGCGAAGCATGCGATATTCTTGAAAACATACTGACGGAAAAAGAAGAACAATAATATAAAAGGACGCCTTGTGGTATTAAGGCGTCCTCAGACTGTCGAAAAAGTAACATTTAAATGGCAAATATAAATTGAAATGGTGAATAGCTTTCAAAAAAAGCGTCGCAGACTTTAATCCGCAAGAGGGATTCATTCCCTCTGAGGACAGGGACTTTTCTGTAATTTAGGCATTTATGCTTAAATTGCAGAAAACACGGCTGGTCCCTACCTTAGCTAACTGAAAGAAATGTCTTTAGGCATTTCTTTCAACGTGTCGATTTTATCGACACGCAAAGGACGCCTTGTGGTATTAAGGCGTCCTATTTATCGATTTTAATTTTTATTCCTGATTTTGTACGATACCAAGCTTGTTGAAAAAGTCCTTTACCTTTTTCTCCCATGCTTCGTCAAGGCTTTTGTCCAGAGAAAATTCTATCTGAGCGGTGCCGGTAACAACGGCAGTCCTGTCCTCCTCAAACACAATGTTTATAAAGCACGCTTTTCCGTTAGGGTGAATTTTTGCAGCTGCCTTTTCGCTGAGAGAAAGGACTATTTTCATAGATCTGGGCTTTTTGTTTCCCTTAATTATATTGTATATGTAGGGCTTAAGCTCTTTCCATGTGCAGAAAAAGCGCTCTGTATTTTCATCATACCAGCTTTTATTGAGCTTGCCGTCAATGCTGTAGGTCACAAAGGTAGTAATATCACAGCCCCTTACCTCAAATTTATCAAAGCTTCCGCCCTTTATAAGCTCGTTCATAAATGTTTTTGTATCATTACCGTCAATATAAAAGCTGTACATATCTGTTCTCCTGTAATTATTTTAAATAATTATATCATAAAAAACCGTTTTTTGCAATTACAACCATACCTTTACAAATTTAATATACAGCTTTTTAAAAATACCTGATTTTCTGTAAATATATCCTGATATTTTATAATATGCGTTTATGACGTGTATTCTGTCCTTTTCGGAGATGCTTTTACCGCCGTAAGCTTGGGAATATACAATTTTAATAAGCTCTTCGGCTTTTGAATAGCTCAATTCGGGTACCAGCTTATTAAGTCTGTATGCAATATCATCCTCCAGCCCTGTAAGCTTATTTCCCGAAAAAGCCAAAATTTCCAGACATTGAGCAAAAAGTCTGCGTACCGAAAGGGTCTTTATTTTCCTTATGAGTATTATTCGTCTTATTATGACAAACAAAATAATTGCGATCAATACCACGACAATGGGGATCTTGCTTGTGCCGCTTTTTTCCGTTGGGCTGTAGGCAGTTTCGGAAACGGTATTATTCTCCGATGCGGAAGTGCTTTCTGCCGTTATCTCATTTTCAATGGGAGTGCTGTTGTTGCTGCCGACAATAACATTGGAGGCTGAGGGCGTTACTTCTATAGGTATCCAGCCCTTATCTCTTACATATATCTCAGGCCATGCATGAGCATATCTGTCGGATATGCGAGCATAGTAGTCCTCGTCATTCTGTTTGTAAAAAAGTCCCTTGTTTATTCTGTAGCCCGTTACATATCTGGAGGGTATACCCAGCATACGGAACATAAGTACTCCTGCCGAAGCAAAGTGTACGCAATAGCCCCTTTTATTTTCAAACAGGAAGTATTCCACTATATCCTCGCTAAGAGGAGCCATACCGGGCTTAAGGGTGTAATCTGCATTTTCTGAAAGAGTGTTCTGAACAAATGCGACTGCTTCCTCCGTACTGCTTATATCTGCGCTTTTACAAAGAGCCTTAAGCCTGTCAAGACCCTTCGGCACATTCAGATATGTTTCATATACGTAAGGCTCATAGTTCTTCTGCATATCGTCATATACTCTCAGTACTTGTCCGAAAAGATTGTCGTGTATTATATTCAGATCCTTAAGCTCATAGTATGAGTACACATATGCTATATTCTGTTTTCTTGTAAGGCGTTCCCATCTTTCTATATAGGGATAATATCTGTTTTTTACCCCGCCTGTAATGGGATTTATGGTAAGTCTTTTACCTTTCCTGAGAACATCGGGATCGGATATGCTGTTGGCATTGTAATATATTTCCTTATAGGTGGTATCTACAAGATTTCCCCAGCGGCTCCAGCCTCTTTCGGTTGAAATACGTGTAAAAAATTCCGATTCATCGGCTTCCGCCCATTGACCGTCAATATAATCTCCGCCTGAGAATCCTCTTAAATACAGATCCTCCTCAGGCTTGTCTGACAGCCAAAGCTCAAGAGCGTCTTTTCCCGTCTGGTGATTGTTTCCTCTGTTTATCCTGCCTGAATCGTAATCTATGCCTTTATTGTATATTATGCTGTTTATATTGTCGTTTATAAAGCTTTCCGCTTCATCGGCAGCATCGCACAGCATTTCGCTGTTTTTTTCCACAGCCTTATCAGATACAATGAAAACGGCAGCTGTAAGCAAAATGAAAAAAAGACATATTGGGGCGCTGCCCTTAAGCCATGCTGTGTTTTTGGCAATATAAAGCCCTTCGGCAGAAAGTACCGAAAGCATGACAGGACCGAGAGGTATTTCTCTGAATGCCGCCGAACACAACAGTATAAGGGCTGTTATAAGCACAAAATAAAGCCGTGAGCGATTTAATACAATACAAAGAAGGGCGATTGCTTCGCTGCATGAAAGGGCAAGGGCAAGCACAAGATATGTGACATCGTAGGACTTAAGGCTTTTTGAGTCTATAATGCCGTTAAATACGTTTAAGGCATAGGGTATTATTTTGTCCCAATTAATATACAGTAAGCCCAATGAAATGATGATCACCGCTATTATATGGACAGAATATGCCTTCCTGTTGCAGGAAAGAGCGTATATGATAACACAAAGCATAAATGCAAAAGCATATGTGCCGCTGCGCACGCTTCCTCCGAATACACTTGAAAATCCCCACAGTATGCCTGCAACGCCCATAATATAGAATAAAAGGGCGATAAGTGCGGTATATTTAATTTTAAAATTAATTTTATTTTTGTTTTTCATTTTTTTATATGATAAGCTTTGCCGAGATTATTTCGTTTTCATAGTTTTCATAGCTGAAGCTTTGAAGCAATTTGTTTTCATAATACAGTTCCAGTCTGCTGTTTAATATAAAGCCTTCTTCAAAACGGCTTATATTTACTTTTTTATCGGTATTGGCATAGTATATTTTAGTCAGTACATTCTGTATATCCTTTTTATCGCTTATGAGCATAGGCGCAGCTCCGTCCGTAAGATACACCTCAACATTGCCTATGTTGTTGTATATACCAAGAAGTACAGCCGAGCAAAGCTCATAAAAGGCGTCAGCCTTTTCCGCTCGGGAAATATCAGTACTGTCTATATCGATCAGGGCGCTTATTGTTTCCCTTGCGGAATTGCTGTATTCCTTGTAATACAGCTCGTCTGTTCTGGCGGATATATTCCAATGTATGTTTTTAAAATTATCTCCGCTTCGGTATTCCCTTATCTGCTGTATCTCCATTGAATCTCCGTCGTTATTGCTGGTCCTTTCCGAAATATCGTTATAAAAGGCTTCGTTTTTTTTTATAAGCTCAATGGGCTTTTCGGAAGGCATTATAAGCACGTCGGTAACATCTGAATGCTTTTTGAACAGTCTGAATATGCCAAGATAATCTCCTGTTCTTATACTTTTTGAGCATACGTGTATGATACCGCAGTAATTTCCGAAAACTGAAATATTTACTGTTCTTTTGGATTTTCCGTTTATAGATGTCCTGAATTTTTTATTTACGACCTTTTTGCCGTTATAGAAATATCTGTAGCAGAAATATACCCTGTTCTGAGGTAAATAACCGCTGTTTGATATACTGACAGGCAGCTTAAGCTCTTTATTTTTACAGCCATAGCTTATATCCTTTGTGAATTTACAGCTTATACTTAAAATAAATGCTGTTGAAAGCGCAAGCATAATAAATAAAATAACGCACTCTACGGCAGAAAGCGCCATGAGAGGTACGCTTCTGCATATACCACCTGTGTAAAAGGTTATGAATATTGTCACAATGTATATAATGGCGACCATATTGTTATTTTCCTCCGGGCAAAGGCTTTTCCGTGCTGTTGAGTATATCCGTAAGCACATCTTCCCTGCTTATATTTTCAAGCTCTGCGCTGCTGTTTGTGATTATCCTGTGCTTTATTGCATATATGAACTGTCTGTCTATATCATTGGGTATAACATAATCTCTGCCCTCAAGCCATGCTGCGCTTTTGGCAAGCTTCACAAGGGCAATGGTACCTCTGGGGCTTGCGCCCATTTCTATATATCTGTTTTCCCTTGTAGCTTCCACCAGCCTTACTATATAGTCGCATACGCTGTCGTCAATGAATATGCCGTCAGTTTCCTCTCTTATGCGCAATACAATATCCTTGTCTATAATGGGAGCAAGTGAATCCACCTTTCTTTCCAGAGATACCTGCTTTGCTATTTCTATTTCGTTTTCCTTGTCGGGATAGCCAAGAGACATTGAAGCGATAAATCTGTCCATCTGCGTTACGGGAAGCCTTTGCGTACCTGTGCCGTAGGGATTTTGTGTCGCTATTACCCAGAAGGGCTGCGGCACCTTTCTTGTAACGCCTTCAACGCTTACCTGCTTTTCCTCCATTACCTCAAGAAGAGCCGATTGAGTTTTGGGCGATGTCCTGTTTATCTCATCGGCAAGAAGTATATTGCAGAATACGGCTCCCTCCTGGTATACGAATTTTTCTATATCACGCCTGTATACGGAAAAGCCTGTAAGATCAGAAGGCATAACGTCAGGTGTGAACTGCACTCTTTTGCTTTCCATAGCCATTGAGCGGGCAAAGGCTACGGCAAGAGTCGTTTTGCCTACGCCGGGATAGTCCTCAAGAAGTATGTGACCGTCTGCCAGAAGAGCAATAAGCATTTCTTTTATTATATCTTCCTTGCCCAATATTACTTTATTTATATTTTCGAGCAGCTGCTCGGCTTTTTCTCTGTACATGGTATCGCCTCCTTTATATATTTTATAATATAAAGCGGGCTTTAAGTCAAGTGTATATACAAAGGGATATGAAATAATGCATATATGTATCCGATATTAAAACAAATGCTCATCTTGTTCCTTTTACGATTGCAATTTTTTACATACTTTGGTATAATATAACTTACCTGAAGGTGAAAATGGAACTTGTTCCGATTTTCACCGAAGGTAAGTTAGCGACACATTAGTGTAGGAATATATATTAAAATTTTTATCAAAGAGGTGGTAAATATGGCATTTGGAATGAGAGGACATGACTTAGGCGGAAAGCAGAAATTTGATGAGTTTCTGGCAAAGGTAAAGGAGAACAATATCGAGCTGGTACAGCTTGCCTTTCAGAAGTCCATAACGGACATTGATTTTACAATAGGGAATTATAATCCGGGCTTGGGCTACTACATCGGCAAAAAGCTGAGAGAAAACAATATACATGTAGCGGTGCTTGGTTGTTATATCAACCCTACAAACCCTGTTGAGGAGAAAAGAAAAGAAGCGGTAAGGAAATTCATAGAGCATCTTAAGTATGCAAAGGCTATAGGCGCAGATATGGTAGGTACCGAAACAGGCAGACTTGACGAGAACTTCAAGATAGTTCCTCAGACCTATACGGAGACCTGCTATCAGCTTCTTCTTAAGTCTATGAGAGAAATAGTATCGGCAGCTGAAAAGCTTGGCGTTATTGTAGGAGTGGAGGGCGTTGCGACCCATACTCTCTATTCTCCCGAAATGATGCAGAGGTTCCTTAACGATATTGCTTCACCTAATGTAGAGGTGATACTGGATCCCGTAAATCTTCTGGACAGAAATAACTACAAGGATCAGGAGGCAGTTATAGCAAAGGTCTTCAAATACTATGGCGACAGAATATCCGTAATGCATATAAAGGACTTTAAGCTTGACGAAAAGGGCGATGTTGCCTTTGAACAGGTAGGCGAGGGCTTATTCAACTATGCGCCGTTATTCAAGCAGCTTAAGGCAACGAAGCCTTATATAACAATGCTTATTGAAAATTCAAATGAAGGCAGATACCACAGCGATTGCGAGTATTTACAGAAAATATATGACGAAGCTTAAAACAGAATTTTACACAAGAGATACTCTGACAGTTGCCAAAGAGCTTCTTGGCAAGTATATAGTGCGTGAGCTTGACGGTCACAGGCTTACGGCAATGATAACGGAAACAGAAGCATATATAGGCTCTGTGGACAAGGCATGTCATGCCTATGGCTACAGAAGGACAGAGCGCACCTCTGCGCTTTTCAAAAAGGGCGGCTGTAGTTATGTATATCTGATATACGGTATGTACTGCTGTCTTAATGTAGTAACGGATATTGAAGGCGAACCCTGTGCCGTGCTCATAAGAGGCGCCGAGCCTGTACATGATATTGAATATATGTCTCAGCTGAGATACGGCAGACCATACAGCGAGCTTACAAAATATCAGATCAAAAATTTCTGCAACGGTCCCGGCAAGCTGTGTAAGGCTCTTGCTATTGACAGAAGTCTTAATAAGGTATCTCTTGACGGCTCTTTTCTGTATATTACAGAGGGCAGAGAAATACAAAGCTTCAATACAGGCAAAAGGATAAATATAGACTATGCTGAGGAAGCGGCAGACTTCCTCTGGAGATTTTATATATGAAACAGCTATCACAGTATAAAAACTACAAAAAAATAGCGGTAATGGGCGGTACCTTCAATGCCATACATATGGGACACCGTGTGGCAGCGGAAGCCGTAAGACAGGAGTTGGATATAGAAAGAGTTATATTCATACCTACAGGAAACGCTCCTCACAAGGAAAACGATCCCATGTACAATGAGCACAGATACCTTATGACAGTATTGGCTACGGTAACCAATCCCGATTTTGAGGTATCACGTATGGAAATAGACCGAACAGGCAAAAGCTATACCATAGACACTATAAAGGAGCTTAGGCGCAAGTGCAGCAAGGAATGTGAGATATACTTCATAACAGGCGCCGACGCCATTGAACAGATATTGACATGGAAGGACCCCGATGAGCTTTTATCCATGTGCCGTTTTGTGGCGGTGACACGTCCGGGATATAACAGGACAAAGCTTGAAAAGGCTATAGATACCCTTAAGCAGAAGTATAAGGGGAATATAGAGTTTCTGGAGGTGCCTGCTCTTTCAATATCCTCTACGGATATAAGGAACAGGGTGATCGCAGACAAGACCATTAAGTATCTTGTGCCTGAGACTGTTGAGAACTATATATTGAAATTCGGACTTTATACTACCGAATACTCACAGGCGCCTTATATAAACGATATAAACAAAAGGCTCCACAATGTACTTACGCCAAAGCGCTTCAGACATACACAGGGAGTTGCCGAAGAGGCTGTAAGACTGGCTCAGAGATATAATGGGGATATAGATAAGGCATACCTGGCAGGACTTCTTCACGACTGCGCCAAGTGCTATACCGATGAAGAAAAGCTCCGTATGTGTGAAGAATACAATGTTCCTCTTGACAAAATACTTAAAAAACAGCCCGATCTTGCTCACAGCTTTTTAGGCGCCGCTTTGGCAAAGGCAGAATACGGTATCAAAGACGAGGATATAATAAACGCAATATGCTATCATACTACAGGAAGAGCAGATATGTCGCTTCTGGAAAAGATAATATATATAGCCGATTATATAGAACCCAACAGGGAAAGCTTTCCCGGACTTGAGAAAATAAGGGAGCTGGCATATACCGATATAGATAAGGCGGTAGAGTACGCTCTGCACAATACGATAGACTATAACAAAGAAAAAAACAGGATAATACATCCCCTGAGCATAACCGCTCTGGAATACTATAGGGAGGAAAATAATGAAAAATAACAAGGATTCTTTAGAAGCAGCCAAAATTGCATATGCCGCTCTTGACGACAAGCTTGCAATAGACATAAGGGTATTGGATATAGGCAAAATATCCACACTTGCGGATTATTTTGTAATAGCAAGCGGCTCCAATCCCAATCAGCTCAAGGCTATGGCGGATTCTGTAGATGAAAATATGTATAAGGCAGGCTATATACTTAAGCATACAGAGGGTATGCAGAGCCATAACAGAAGCTGGGTGCTTATGGATTTCGGCGATGTTGTTGTCCACCTTTTCAACAAGGAGGACAGGGAGTTTTATGATCTGGAAAGAATATGGGGAGATGCAAGGGTTCTTTCTGATGAGGAATTAAAATAAAGGAGCGGTACTATGACCGGCAAATACTCAATAGATGACCTTAAAGAGGTGGTCTGTCGCCTTACGGCAGAGGACGGCTGCCCATGGGACAGTATACAGACTCACGAATCCCTTAAAAGATACCTTATAGAAGAATGCTATGAGGTCATCGACGCCATAGATAAAAAGGACAATGAAAACATGTGCGAGGAGCTGGGAGATGTGCTCTTCCAGATAGTCTTTCATTCCGAGCTTGCACGTAAGGAAAAGGCTTTCGATATGTCCGATGTGACAGATGGCATTACGAGGAAAATGATCTCAAGACACCCCCATATATTTTCGGACAAGAATGTAAAAAGTATAAAGGAAATAAATGACAGCTGGGAGAGTATAAAAAAGAAGGAAAAGGGTTATAAGAATAATATGGAAATACTGCGAAGTATCCCGACGGCTCTTCCGGCTCTTATGAGAAGTGAAAAGACTGTTTCAAAAGCATACAAAAATGGTATGGATAGTGAAAGTGAAGGGGAAATATTAAACAGGCTTGAAAAAAATATGGAGAAGCTGAAAGACCTTAAATCCTTCCAGAAAACGGAACAAGAGGAAATAATTGGTAATTTTTTGCTGGATTTAACAAAAATTTCACACTTTTCCCAATTAAATGTAGAATTTTCCTTGACAAATGCCTTAAAAACGTATATAAATAAACTTGAGAACATTGAAAAGGCCAATGCAGCCGATGGAGAAACCGATGAGGATACAGGTTTCGAGGATGCGAAGGTATAAATAATGAAAAGGAGGAAATTTCAATGAACAAAACTGAATTAGTTGCAAGCATTGCCGAAAAGGCTGGTTTGAAAAAGACAGAGGCAGAGAAGGCTTTAAAGGCTTTCGAGGAGACAGTTACAGCTGCTTTAGTTGCAGGTGACGAAGTTAGATTAGTTGGCTTTGGTACATTTGCTGTAAAGGCAAGAGAAGCTCGTACAGGCGTTAATCCCAGAACTAACGAATCTATACAGATCGCAGCATCTAAGGCTCCTAAGTTTAAGGCTGGTAAGGCTTTAAAGGACGCTGTTAATGCTTAATCAATAAATTTCGGGGTCTTTTTGACCCCGTCTTTTATTTTATGTTAAGGAGAGCTATATGAGATTAGATAAATATTTAAAGGTATCCCGCATTATAAAAAGAAGGACCGTTGCAAACGAAGCCTGCGACAGCGGAAGAGTCAGCGTAAACGGAAAGCCTGCAAAGGCAGGCTTAGATGTAAAGGTAGGGGATATTATAGAAATAGCCTTTGGCAGCAGCAATGTGAAGGTAGAGGTCCTTTCGGTACAGGAAAGCGTGCGCAAGGAAGATGCGGCGTCTATGTATAAAAATCTTTGATCCCTCATATATTTTATATGGGGGTGATACTGTGGAGGAAAGAACTTCATCACGTCACACGATCACAATAGACAAAAGAGAAAAAATATCGGCATCGGGAGTGACCGATGTATTGAGCTTTGATGAGGAAAATATTGTTGCCCAGACAGATAAGGGAATACTTATTATACACGGTCGCAATCTGCATATAAATAATCTTAACCCGGACAGAGGCGAGCTTGCGGCAGAGGGCATTGTCACAAGCCTGTCATATGAAGAGGAAGGTCCGGGCAGATCCGGGTTCTGGGGAAGACTGTTCAAATGATCCTTTCAATGACATTCCAATTCAGGCTTTTTTTTATGGCAGCGGCAATGGGAATAGCAGGAGGTCTTGCATATACTCTTATGTGTACTGCCTGCACAATGATATGCAAAAGCAGATCGGTCAAAAATATTCTGGATATGGTTTTCTGGATATTGTATTCCCTTGTATTCTTTCTGAGCATGCTGTATGTAAACTATGGGGAAATACGCCCCTTTTCGATAATGGGTATTGCCTTAGGCATGCTCATATACTATATGATAATGGAAAATACGGCTCGCAGAGCAGCTGAATTTATATTCGGTATATTACATAAAATACTTCTTCTTATAACTGAGATCATACTTACTCCTTTTAAATTATTTCTCTTTCCGGCAAAAAAATTGTTATTAATTATAAAAAAAGCTTGCAAAAACGCTAAAAGTATGAGAGAATAAATTGAAATATTATTTGGGTAATGAAATTTTGAAAGGGTGCAGTAAAATTGACTAAGGATAAAATAAAAAAGGCTAATTTAATATACGCCGTTATTATGATAATAATATCTCTTATATTTGTTGCTGCCCTTTTACACCAGTACAGCATAAGACAAAGCCTTATATCATCTCAGATAGATATGGAAATACAGCTTACTAAGGCAAATGCTGAGGGAGCCGCTCTTAAGAAGCAGTTTGACAGCCAGACTTCTCCTGAATTTATAGAAAAGGTCGCAAGGGAAAAGCTCAATATGGTTAAGCCTAACGAAATAGTGTTTATTGACGAAAACACTCCTGAGGGCAAGCAGCTTCTCAAATCCAACGAAGCTGAGAATATGGCTAAAGAAAATAAACAGAATACCGATAATTAAAATAGAGCTGTTGCGTTAAGATCTGTGAAAAAAATGGGTCTTGGTGCGACAGCTTTTTTGGGTTATATGTTTTTGTTTAGGTGAGTATCGATGTTGCTTGTCGCTTTAGAACGACCCTTCCACCATTTCAAACAACTGTTTGAAATGGTCCCCCTCCCCTCCGACGCCCTGTGGGCTAGGGGAGGCTAGAGAGAGGAGGAGAAGGGGAAGTGGCAGCCCAACCATTTCGTTGAATTGAGATTACGCCTGCTTTGGGTTGCCGATAGGGTCGAATTACTGCGCTAAACAAAAATTTAATACAGTAGTCCATATTTTGGCATAAAACAAGCAGGCTTACAATGCCGCCAGCTTTTCTATAGCCACATACAGCTGAGAGATCTGATACCATGTAGCCAGATCCACAACGCCGGTCTGAGGAAGATTGAATATCTGCTGAAAAGTCCTTACCGCATCTGCGGTGCTTTCTCCGTACACGCTGTCTACTCTCAGCTTTGTTATGGCGGTGTAGGTATTTGCAATGGAATTAAGCTGCCTTTGTATTGTTCTTACGTCATTTCCCGATGAGCCTATCGTCAGATTTGTTCCGGGAAAGCTGGAGGGCACTCCCTGTATCTTCTCTGCTGTTTCAATATAAATATCGCTTCCGTAGTAGTATCTCAGTATTTCTATGGTGCTGTAGCCCTGCTCAGCCAGTTCTGCGCTTCCCCATTGAGTCATCCAGCCGGGACAGCTTACCTTTCTGCCGTCGCAGTATTGAGCAAATAAAGGCTGTATCTGACCTTCCCTTTTTATATAGTTTGTAAACATTTCATCTACGATTTGGCTTATCTCTTCGTATATTGTTCTTCCGTAGCTAAAGCTTTGATCATATCTGGTAGAATTGGTTATCGTAAAATTATAACCTCTGTTCCTGTACCATTCTGTAAATACCCTGTTAAGCACAAATGACTGTATAGCAAGTACATTTGCTCTTATGGCAGCGTCCGGCCATGTAGAATATATCTCGCTGGAGGCAACATTTTTAATATAGTCCTTATATGGGATATAGTAATTAGGTCCGCTTGAACCGGGAACGCCATCGTGGACCACTATATATTCGGGTATTACATCACAGTAATTTTCAACAATGCTCCAAAATATACGAAACCCAAGTATTTATCAGTACTACAAGAAATTGTCAAATGCTGTTTAAATAATTAAGACTATTATAAATTATTATAAGATGTTATAGGCTTTTAAAAAAATGTGGTCAAAAATGTCGTCAGCGGAGAAGTATATAGATATTTATGCCTGTGTAAGAAGGCGTATATAAGACAAATGTCGGGAGAATTGAAAAAAAGTATATATATGGTATAATATGCTTATATAAAAAATTGATAAAAAGGGGCGATACAAATGAAACTGATACATCTTTCGGATCTTCATCTGGGAAAGCGTGTAAACGAGTTTTCAATGCTGGAGGACCAGAGATACATACTTAAGAGAATAATAAACATAATTGACGACGAGGGACCCGATGCCGTTATTATTGCAGGAGATGTCTATGACAAAGCCACACCCTCCACAGAGGCTATAGAGCTTTTTGACGATTTTATAGTGAGTCTGGCAGAGCGTGACTTAAATGTGTTTATAATAAGCGGAAATCATGATTCTGCCGAGCGTCTTGCCTTTGGAGGAAGGATCATGGACACAAGAGGAGTGCATTTTTCACCTGTTTATAATGGAGAGGTAAAGCCCATTGAATTAAACGATGGCTGTGTTAGCGTGAATGTGTACATGCTTCCGTTTTTGAAGCCTGCCAATGTTCGCCGTTTCTATCCCGAAGATGAAATTTCCTCATATAGCGATGCTGTGAGTATAGCCATAAAAAATATGGCTATAGACAAAAGCAAAATAAATATACTTGTAACACACCAATTTGTAACAGGAGCATTGCGTTCCGAGTCTGAGGATATTTCATTAGGCGGAGCCGACAACATAGACGCTTCTGTTTTTAAGGACTTTGATTATGTTGCTCTGGGACACATACATGGTCCTCAGAATATAGGCAGTAAAAAAATAAGATATTGCGGAACACCCTTGAAATATTCATTTTCTGAGGTCTCACATAAAAAGTCCGTAAGCGTTGTGGAGTTTAGTGAAAAAGGAGAGCTTTCTTTAAAAACGGTTCCTCTTGTTCCTCTGCGTGATATGGTGGAGTTGAAGGGCACATATGATGAACTGACAAATAAAAGCTTCTATGAAGGCACATCATATCAGAAGGACTATGTCCACATAACATTGACAGATGAGGAAAATATATTTGACGCTGTTTCAAAGCTGAGATCGATATATAAAAATCTTATGAAAATAGATTACGATAACATGCGTACTCGTAACGGCAGAGAAATGACGGTAGCAGAGGATATAGAGAACAAAACTCCCCTTGAGCTGTTTTCTGAATTTTATTTATTGCAGAACGGCTCGGAAATGAGCAATGAACAAAGAGAATTTATGGAGAATATTATAAATGAAGTCTGGGAGGGTGAACAATGAGACCTGTAAAACTTACCATGTCTGCTTTCGGACCCTATGCAGACAAAACAGAAATAGATTTTAACAAATTGGGAACAAAGGGCTTATATCTTATAACGGGAAATACAGGCGCAGGCAAAACCACTATATTCGACGCCATAACATTTGCTCTTTACGGAAAGCCCAGCGGAAATAACAGAGATGCAAATATGTTTTGCTCAAAATATGCTGCTTTGGGAACTCCCACAAAGGTAGAGCTTATATTTGAATATGCAGGCAAGGAATATTGCATAAAGAGAAATATTGCGCAGGAAAATATTAAAACAGAAAGCGGCAGATCTAAGTCCAAAAAGGAGCCGGAAGCTGAACTTTATTATCCCGATGGAAGAGTTGTGACAAATAAGACAAATGTAACTAAAGCGATCACAGATATAATGGGTATCGACAGAGAACAGTTTACACAGATAGCTATGATAGCACAGGGAGATTTTCTCAAATTGCTGTTCGCCAATACAAAAGAAAGAATAAGTATATTCCAGAAAATATTTCATACGCAAAAATATTATGACCTTCAGGAAAAACTAAAGCATGAGACCTTGTCCCTTACCAATGAATATAAAAAAGGAGTCAACAGCATAAAGCAATACATAAGCGGTGTTGAATGCGATAAGGACGACATATTGTCTATAGATTTGGAAAAAGCAAATAATAACGAGCTTCCTACAGATGATGTTGTTGAGTTAATAGACACTCTTATAAAAAATGATAATGCCGCCATCAAAACTTTAATGAACGATATTGATAACAAGGACAAGGAAATATCAGACCTGACGGCAAAAATATCAAAAGCTGAGGAATATCAGAACACAGAAAGATCTCTTAAGATATACTTAAATGATAAGGCGGAAACCGAACCCTATCTTGCAGAATTAAAAAACAAGCTTAATGCAGAAAGGAAAAGAGAGCCTGAGCTTGCAGAGCTTAACAGGAGCATAGCCAATATAAATGCAGAGCTTAAGGAATATGACGAGCTGGATTCAAAAAATAAAGATCTTAAGGATATAACAGTATCTGTTTCTCATAGCATGGAGGATAAGAATGCCAAAGCAGATTCAGCGGAAAAGCTCAATGCTCTGATCGAAAAATTAAAGGCTGAAGCGACTTCTCTTAAAGATGCCGATGTGGAGAAGCTGGATCTTGAAACAAAAAAAGGCACATTGGATAAAAATATCGGAGAAATAGAGGATATTGAAAAAACCGTCAGGAATATTTCTGCACTTGAAAAGGACCTTAAAAATAAGCAAAAAGAATACATATCCAAATCAAAAGATGCAAAGAATAAAAAAACAGAATACGATATGAAGCATAAGGCTTATTTGGACGAACAAGCCGGTATACTGGCAGATGAGCTTGAAAAGGGAATGCCCTGTCCCGTATGCGGTTCTGTGGAGCATCCTATGCCTGCCAAGAAATCTGCCGCAGCTCCCACAAAGGAAGAGCTTGAAATATGTAAAGCTCAGTATGAAAAGGCAGACAAGCTTTCTGCAAAGGCAAGTGAGGAGGCAAACAGCATAAGTAATGAAATTTCAGTAAACATGAAAAATGCCTTAAAGGCTGCAAATAAAATCACAAATATAAGCAGCTATGAAGATATAGCGGATAAGCTTTCGGAAAAGAAAAAGGAATACGAAAGGCTGTATTCCGATGTTGACACAAGCCTAAAAAATGCCGAATAAAAAGCTGAACGCAAGAAGGAATTGGCAAAAATAATACCCGAAAAGGAGAAGAATAATAAAGAGATAAATAAAGAGGTCAATGAGCTTGAAAATAAGCTTACAGAGCTTAATGCAAATAAGATCCTTACTGAGAAGAGAGTAGGGGAATTGAAAGCCAAACTCAGTTTTGATTCAAAGACGGCTGCAAAAAAGAAGATCTCAGAGCTTGAAAATCAAAGTAAAGCTATTGAGAGGGCTATAAAAGATGCAAATGACGAATACCTTAGCTGCAAGGATAAGGTCACAGGGCTGAATGCCAAGATAGAAGAAGCCGAGAAAATGCTCAAGGATAAAATAGACTGTGATATTGAAGCGGAAAATGATAAGCTCATAAACGTAAAATATCAAAGAAAAGCATTGCTAAACAAAAAGGAAACAATTACAACAAGAGTCAGGTCAAATGAAAAAAATTTAAAAGCTATCGGTAAAAGCTCAAATGAACTGGCAAAGGTGGAAAAGAAGCTGAATTGGTTACAGACATTGTCCGATACAGCCAACGGAAACCTTAAAGGCAAAGAAAAAATAATGCTTGAGACTTATGTACAAATGACCTATTTTGACAGAATAATAGAAAGGGCAAACTCCCGTCTTATGATCATGTCAGGCGGTCAGTATGAGCTAAAGAGAAGGCGTGAGTCGGAAAATAACCAAAGACAAAGCGGACTCGATCTTGACGTTATAGACCATTACAACGGAAGTGAGAGGACCGTAAAGACATTGTCAGGAGGCGAATCCTTTAAGGCATCTCTTTCATTGGCACTTGGCTTGTCCGATGAAATACAGTCTTTGGCAGGAGGTATACAGCTGGATACAATGTTTGTAGACGAGGGCTTCGGCTCTCTTGATGAAGAGTCTCTTCAGCAGGCAATGAGGGCTTTGGCAGACCTTACGGAGGGAAATAGACTTGTAGGCATCATTTCCCATGTTTCAGAGCTTAAGGAAAAAATAGACAAGCAGATAATCGTAACAAAGAACAGAGATGAAGGAAGCAAGGCGGAAATTATAGTATAAACAAAACAGGTCGGTATGGTCAAAACCATACCGATCCTTTTGCATAGGCGAACAATAACACAAGGTGTTATGACAAATCCCATAGGAATGGCTCTCCTGAGAATTTTAGCATTTCAAAGCAAGCCCTATTGCTTTCTTGCAGTCGCAAACTTCTGCGATGCTTTCTGTATTATATCACAAAGCAAGGGCAGGATCTGTCTGTTCCGCCCTTGCTTAAATATATATCGGTTTTTGAGTTTATGTAAAATTTGAAACGGTCTTTAGCAAATTGCATAAACAGCTTATTTTACACTATTTATAAAAACGCTTTCATAGACAATACCTCATTATACCGATTTACTGTTTCAATCAAGTATTTTTATACT
The DNA here is from genome assembly GCA_947589405.1 of uncultured Clostridia bacterium. Lineage (GTDB taxonomy): Bacteria > Bacillota > Clostridia > Lachnospirales > CAG-274 > CANPXH01. Next base: position 23,943 of record CANQBT010000019.1, read on the forward strand.
CATTTTAGGCAGTATCAAGCTTTCCTTATTAATATTAAAAT